>JBGTDP010000312.1:0-11039 GCA_041748255.1 Thermosynechococcaceae cyanobacterium
AGCAAGCGCCCGAAGTTAGAGTACCAAATTGTTGTGGCCTTTCATATCCAGCTTCTGGCTGCCGTGCAAGGGGCTTGGCCAGAAATCGCCTGGTTGCATTTGCGGGAAAAAGGTCTTTATGCGGTAGATCTTTGGCATGTATTTCCCCAGATGCAGCAGAGCCTAGCCCTATTAAGTCAGCTTTTGTTGCAAAAGCAGGAACCTGAGGTGTTTATTGCCCGCAACCGCTGTAGCCTGTGCTCCTGGCTCACTCACTGTCATGGGATTGCTCAGTCTCAGCAGCACCTTTCCCTAATACCGGGGGTGACGCCCAGCCGCTATCCAGTCTTACAGGAACTGGGTTTAACAACTGTAGAGGCCCTGGCGACAACTAAGCCGACTCAGCTAGAAGCCAAGCCGGGTTTTGGGGCCCAAGTCGCAACCAAGCTCGTTCAGCAGGCCCAAGCAGTCCTTCAGAATCAAGCCATTCCCTTAATCAAACCGGACATTGGGCTTGAGACTGAGCTACCCACAGCCTTGGTCGAACTCTACTTTGACATTGAAGCCGAACCAGGGATGAACCTGGCTTACCTCCACGGTGTCCTGGTAGTCGATCGCCAAGCAAATACCCAAACTTTTCATGGCTTACTGGCAGAACAGTTAGAAGATGAATCTGTAGTTTGGCAACATTTTTTAGATCTGGTTCAGGTCTACCCCACGGCGCCAATCTTTCATTTTTGCACCTACGAAATCCAAACCGTTGAGCGCCTAGCAAAACTGTATCGAACGCCGCAGGCCCTAACCCGTTCAATTCTGAACCGGTTTGTTGATTTACATGAATGGGTGGTGCAAACAGCAACCCTGCCGATTGAAAGCTACACGCTTAAGTTTATTGCCCGCTGGATAGGCTTTCAGTGGCGGGATGCCGATGCCAATGGTGCTCAATCCATTTATTGGTACAACCAGTGGCTAGAAACCGGCGATCGCAGCTTTTTAGAGGCCATTCTCCGCTACAACGAGGATGACTGCCGGGCTACCTATCATGTCAAGGACTGGTTAGTTGAGTTTCTCAAGTCTGCTGATCCTGATCCGCTCCCCAGTTTAGCCCTGCTCCCAGACGAATAACCTAAAGCTGTAGAAGCCGCCAAAAGCTATGAGCCCAAATCCATCCAATTCCACTCAACCCCTTGACACCACAACCGCCGGTGGCACCCGGCTGAGAAACCTATTAATTGTGATTGCGGCGGTGGGGCTGAGCCTGGCATTATTTTTAGGGCTGCGAACTCAAGCCAAGACCGTTTCTCTGAGTGATTTGGCAGCAACGTCTACCCCCTTAGAAGTGGCCCTCCAGGATGGCAAACCCACGTTGGTTGAGTTTTATGCCAATTGGTGTAGTAGTTGTCAGGCCATGGCCCCGGTGATCAATGCCCTTAAACAAGACTACGCTGAGCAAATCAACTTTGTGATGCTCAACGTTGATAACAGTAAATGGCTGCCGGAAGTGCTGCGTTATCGAGTGGATGGGATTCCCCACTTTGTGTTTTTAGATCCCGCCGGGGCAGAAATTGCCAGCACCGTGGGTCAACTCCCTCGGCCGATTTTGGCGGCAAATTTAGCAGCCCTGGCGGTCAACCAGCCCTTGCCCCACCTCCAGACCGGAAACCGGATCTCTGCCTTTAAGGCCCCAGTTAAAGCAAATCCCGTGAAGGCAAACGCCGATGATCCTCGCGGTCACGGAGGTTTGCCAGCAAGTTGACCTTTGGTTCTAGACTTAAGCCCTGGATTAAAAGACAGCCAGTTGAGACTGTTCAGCTTGCTCTGTGGGGGGTATAGAATCTCGGAGTTGAGTAATCGCTTGATCTAGCAACGCCAAGCCCTGCTCTACCGATTCAATTCGGCACAGATGACCCCGCAGATCAGCAGCCCCAGGAAATCCTTTGACGTACCAGGTCATGTGTTTACGGGCCTGGCGGATGCCGCGATCGCCTTTATATTCCCAAAGGGCCTGTAGGTGTTCCCCAGCACATTCAAGGCGCTCAATGTCAGTGGGAGGGGCTTTTTCCTGACCGGTTTTAAGAAAGTGGTCAATCTCCCCCACCAAAAACGGATAGCCCAGGGTGCCGCGAGAGCACATCACCCCATCGGCTCCGGTTTTTTCTAAGCACTGAACGGCTGCCTGAACCGAGAAGATATCGCCATTGGCAATTACCGGGATTGAGAGAATTTCTTTGACGCGGCCAATCCATTCCCAGCGGGCGGTGCCATTGTAGCCCTGGGAGCGGGTGCGCCCGTGGATTGTAATCATTTGGGCCCCAGCGTCTTCCATGCGGCGGGCAAATTCTAAAATGTTGATTTCGTTGTCGGTCCAGCCGAGCCGGGTTTTCACCGTTACCGGCACCTTCACCGCCGCCACCACTGCCCGGACGATCGCAGCAGCGGTTTCCGGCTCCCGCAACAAAGAAGAACCACCGCCATTTTTAGTGATTTTATTCACTGGGCAGCCCATATTAATATCCACCAGGTCTGCCCCTTCAGCCACGGCCATCTGGGCCGCCTCGGCTAAAAAGTCAGGACGGCAGTCAAATAATTGAATCCCAATCGGTCGCTCCCCCGGATCAACTTCCATAATCTTGGGCAGTTCCTGAATGTAGTGCAGCCCAGTGGCATTCACCATCTCGGTGTACATGATTGATTCCGGGGCAAACCGACGCACAAACCGCCGAAAGACTAAATCCGTGACTCCGGAGAGGGGGGACTGCAAAACCCGGCTGGCAACTTTCAGCGAACCAATTTGCAACGGTTCAGCTAATTTTGACTGCAAGCTAGGAGACAAGGTGATCATGGGTTGGCGCTCTATTGACCGTTAGGCTTGATTTGGAGTGATAAAGACTGAGTTTTGGGGCTAAGAAATCTTAGCAGCAGACAGAATTGGAGAGAATTATAAGAAAATTTTATATGTTCAGGAAAGAGATTAAATGGTTTGCTTATTGAATTTTGTACCTCTATTCGATAAATTTAGTTCTATGCCTAGCGATAGGTTCTGAAGTGATTTCGTTATGGGGCATTTTCGTTTTAATTGACAGGGGTCCTGCCTCTGATGATGAATTCGCTCAGTGCCATTGCCCACCAGAATTTTAAGGTGACTGAAAGCTCTGGGTGCAACCCATCAAGACTTAAGCATTTATTTACAGGAAGGTACACATGTCATTCTCTCAGACAAGGACGCAATCCAAGGCCGGGTACGATGCCGGGGTTAAGGACTATAAGTTAACCTACTACACCCCCGATTACACCCCCAAAGATACGGATCTCTTGGCCGCTTTCCGGGTAACCCCTCAGCCCGGCGTTCCTCCCGAAGAAGCTGGGGCTGCAGTAGCAGCTGAGTCTTCTACCGGGACCTGGACCACGGTTTGGACCGACCTGTTAACCGACCTAGACCGCTACAAAGGTCGTTGCTACGATATTGAGTCGGTTCCCAACGAAGACAACCAGTACATCTGTTACGTAGCCTATCCCTTGGATTTGTTTGAGGAAGGCTCGGTCACCAACATGTTGACCTCTATCGTCGGCAACGTGTTTGGCTTTAAGGCCCTGCGGGCTCTGCGTCTTGAGGATTTGCGGGTTCCGGTAGCCTACCTGAAGACCTTCCAGGGTCCCCCCCACGGGATTACCGTCGAGCGGGACAAAATCAACAAGTACGGTCGGCCCCTGTTGGGTTGCACGATTAAGCCCAAGCTAGGGCTGTCGGCCAAGAACTACGGTCGGGCAGTCTACGAGTGTCTGCGGGGAGGTCTCGACTTCACCAAGGACGACGAAAACATCAACTCCCAGCCCTTTATGCGCTGGCGCGATCGCTTCACCTTTGTTGCTGATGCCATTCACAAGGCCCAGGCAGAAACCGGAGAAATCAAAGGTCACTACCTCAACTGTACGGCTGGCACCTGCGAGGAAATGCTCAAGCGGGCGGAGTACGCCAAAGAGCTAGAGATGCCGATTATCATGCACGACTACATCACTGGAGGGTTCACAGCGAATACAACCCTGGCCCATTGGTGCCGTGACAATGGTGTGCTGCTCCACATTCACCGGGCAATGCATGCCGTCATCGACCGGCAGAAGAATCACGGGATGCACTTCCGGACCCTGGCCAAGTGCCTGCGGATGTCTGGGGGTGACCACATCCACACCGGCACGGTGGTCGGAAAGCTAGAAGGCGAACGTGGCATCACCATGGGCTTTGTGGATCTACTGCGGGAAAACTACGTTGAGCAAGACAAATCCCGAGGGATCTACTTCACCCAAGACTGGGCTTCAATGCCTGGGGTGATGGCCGTAGCTTCCGGTGGGATTCACGTCTGGCACATGCCAGCCCTGGTGGAAATCTTTGGCGATGACTCTGTGCTTCAGTTTGGTGGCGGCACCCTGGGTCACCCGTGGGGGAATGCTCCTGGTGCTACAGCCAACCGGGTCGCCCTGGAAGCTTGTGTTCAGGCCCGTAACGAAGGCCGTAACCTGGGTCGCGAAGGCGCTGACATCATTCGGGAGGCCGCTAAGTGGTCTCCAGAGTTAGCAGTCGCCTGCGAAACCTGGAAGGAAATCAAGTTTGAGTTTGAAGCAATGGATACTGTCTAAAGCTTTGAGCAGGGAGATAGAGAGATTAGAAGATATGCTCTAATCTCTCTATCTCCCCCTTGGATTGAATTGGGGTGTTATCCCGTTCTCCGCTGATGCCTTTAGGAGTGCTATTGTCAAGGCGACTCCATTGCCCCCCGACTAATTGTGGATCCAAAGCAGATTGCCAAGAATACCGCTAAAACCCTGATTAGTTATCTAACCTATCAGGCAGTGCGGACTGTAGTAGGTCAACTCTCTGAAACCGATCCACCCACGGCAATCTGGCTAAATGGCTTCTCCAGTACTGGCAAAATCCAGAACGGCGAAGCCTACCTGGAAGAGCTGCTTAAAGAGCGCCAGGACTTAGCCTTTCGGATCATGACGGTTCGTCAGCACTTAGCAGAGGAAGTCGTAGACTATTTGCCAGAAATGGCCCGCACCGGGATTCAGCAAGCAAATATGGAGCACCGCCGCCTTTATCTGGAGCGGATTACCCAAATCCAGACCCCCAGTCCCTTGGGGCAACCAGAGGAGCCACCCCCATCCCAGTCCAACCTTGAGGATGCTTCTGAAAATTTAGAATCATCCTGAGTTTGTGCCTAACCTTTCATTTCTAGCCTTTAATTTTCTAAGGAAACCATGCAAACGCTACCCAAAGAAAGACGTTACGAAACCCTGTCCTATCTGCCGCCGTTAAGCGATCAACAGATCAACCGGCAGCTTGAGTATATTCTTGACAATGAATATATTCCAGCGATCGAATTTAACGACTCCTCCGAGCCCACTGAGTCCTACTGGACCCTGTGGAAGCTACCCCTATTTAGGGCCACCAACGCCAATGACATCCTCAGAGAGGTACAGGAATGCCGCTCTGACTACCCCGACCATTTTATTCGCATCGTTGGCTTTGACAACATTAAGCAGTGCCAAATTCTCAGCTTCATTGTTCACAAGCCGAATCAAAATCGCAGCCGATTCTAATCTCTGGCCTCCAGAGTTGAATTGACACCCATCCAGATCAGGAACGGGGAGGTTGGCACTGGCCCCTCCCCCTTCTTGGTGTTTAGCCTCTCACCGCCGTTCTGACTTGATTTGATGAGTTATTATATTTCTCCCCGCTTTCTGGATAAGTTAGCAGTTCATATCACCAAAAACTTTATGGACTTACCAGGGGTAAGAGTCCCATTGATTATGGGTGTACATGGCCGCAAAGGGGAGGGAAAATCCTTTCAGTGTGAACTGGTGTTTGAGCACATGGGGGTGGAGCCGGTGCGGATGTCTGCTGGGGAGCTAGAAAGCCCTGATGCCGGAGATCCGGTGCGATTGCTGCGGATGCGCTATCGGGAAGCAGCAGAACTAATCAAGGTTCGGGGCAAAATGTGTGTGCTGCTGATCAATGACTTGGATGCCGGAGCTGGCCGCATGGACAAGGGCACTCAGTACACCGTTAATACTCAGTTGGTCAACGGCACCTTAATGAACATTGCCGACAACCCCACGGATGTGCAACTCCCCGGCAGCTATGAAACCCAACCAATCCATCGGGTACCAATTATTGTCACTGGCAATGACTTCTCAACCCTCTATGCCCCCTTGGTCCGGGATGGGCGGATGGAGAAGTTCTACTGGGAGCCCAGCCACGACGATCGGATTGGAATTGTAGACGGCATCTTTGAAGAGGATGGCCTCTCCCAGGGGGAAGTAGAGCAGCTCATTGAGACCTTCCCGGATCAGTCGATTGACTTTTTTGGCGCCCTGCGATCGCGGGTCTACGATGAGCAGGTGCGAGACTTTATTCAACAGGTGGGGCTGCACAAGGTTTCAGCCCATCTAGTCAACAATCCCGACACCAAGATTCAGTTTCACAAAGCCAATTTTGGCTTGAAGCACCTAATTGAGTTGGGTCAATTTATGGTCCAAGAGCAACAGCGCTTAAAAAATATGCGCTTAGCCGAGGAGTACGTGGGCGGGGCCACTGCCCAACAGCAAGCAGCTAAGCAACAACAGCCCTATCAGCCTCCTAGCTTGAGTTCCGGTTCTCAGCAATTTCTGGAGGCCCCCCGGTCCTCCAACGGCAGTGCTGGTGCTAGTAACGGCAAGCGCGCTTCAGGCAATGGACTCGCTTCCAGGGAGATCGAGCAGCTTTTAGAACGGGGCATCCGTCAAGGCGGCCGCTTAACCCTAGAGATTGCCAACCGCCGTCAGAAGTCAATTAATAGTTGGCACATCTGGAGCTGGAAGACGCCGCCAGAGAATGCAGCTCAAGCGATGGATCAGATCCAAGACTGTATTGAGGAAAACCCCGGTTACTTTATCAAGCTAATTGGTTACAACCCCAAAACCCAAACCCGAACGCTAGAAGAGTTTATTGTTCGCCCCTAGTACAAGCTGAAATTTGCCCTAAGTTCCTATGACTGAGTCTGAAGCTACCCCCGGCCCCAATGAGATTAATCCTGATGAACTGCTGCGATCGCTGCGCCGCAAGGAAGGTAACTGGGTGGGGTGGGGTAAAGCCTGTCAGCAACTGCAAAAGGCTGGGTATTCTCCCCAGACTATCTTTGAAGAAACCGGGTTTGAACCAATTCAGCAAAATCAAGTGATTGTGGCCAGCCAGGTCTATACCAGTCTGGTCAATGGCCAGGCGGGGGCAAACGTCCTGGAGCATTTTCAGCAGCGGGGCAGTGATAGTCTCTACGAGCTGCGAGTTCTTTCTCCAGATGATCGGATTGCCACTGCTGAGCTTTTAGTCGAGAAAGGCTTAGATTCTGAAGCCGCCCATGAGCTCACTAGAGCCGTGCGAGACTCGCGCCTGGTATCGCTACCGGCAGAATTTTCTGAGCATCCTGGGGATGCGGTGGCCTACCAGTGCTGGAAAGCTGCCCGTCGAACTGACGATCTGCAAGGGCGATCGCGGTTGATTGCCCGAGGCTTGAGTTTTGCCCAGAGTGAAACCGCCCGCCAACAAATCGAGAAACTGCTGACCGACTTCACTGTGGTTAAAGCCCAGCCCGCCCCCCGACTGCCGGTCTATCGGTTAGAAGCTGAGGAGGGGTTACCGCGAATTGTACCCCTGGTAGGGAAGCTCCCGTTGACCAAGGCTGATCTGCAGGCAGCGCCCCTGGTGGATGAGATCGGGGCGTTCAAACTGGTCAAGTTTGCCGGAGAAGGGGCCTGGGTTGCCCTCCCAGGCTGGCAGGTGGTCGCAACCGCAGAAGATCCTGTGGCAATCTTAAGCCCTAGTGAAAGTTTGCCAACCTCGCTCCCCGGTAAGCCGGAAGAGGTTTTAATCGTCATTGATCGCGCCCAACGCCAGTGGAATGCTGATAGCTACTTTGTGATCAAGTCTGCCGATCAGTTGGAACTACAGTGGTTTGAAGTAGATCCAGAGCGATCTCTGCTGGGGCGAGTGATTCTAGTTATGCGGCCCAAGCGAGTTTTCGATCAGACTGCTAGCCAGGATATTTGGCAGCTTGAGGATTAGGCTGAGATCTGACGCCATAAAGATCACAGACACTCCAACCGTGACCTGAGAATTTCTGCCTGTTTCTGAGCTTCTGTCAGGGCGTTTCGGGCTCCCTGAACCACTGCTGGCGGAGCTTTATCCACAAAGCCAGGATTACTCAGACGACCGGAGAGAGACTTGATATCTGCCTCTGCTTTGCCCAAATCTTTTTGGATCTTGGCCCGCAGGGCCGCAACATCCACCACTCCCTCTAGGGGAATTAAGACCTGAACGGTTCCCACCACCCCAACAATCGTTTGCTTGAGTTGGGTTTCCTTTGCAGTGACAGTGAGAGAGTTAATCCGGCCCAGGGTCTGAATATAAGATTCTCCAGCTTGAAGAGTGTGTTGCTCAGATTCGCTCTGGGTTTGCAAAACCGCTTGAATTCGCTCTCCTGGCTTAATCCCGGCCTCCGATCGCAGATTGCGCAGGGTGCGAATGATCCCAATCACTTGCTCAAACTGCTCCTCCAGGTCTGGGTTGATTAAATCTGGATTTGCGATGGGATAGGCTTGCACCGCCAGGGACTGGTTTTCACCTACTTGGGTCAGCGTATGCCAGATTTCCTCTGTGACGTGGGGCATAAAAGGATGAAGCAGTTTCAAGATGCCTTCTAAAACATAGGCCAGCGTCGCTTGAGCGGCTAATCGAGCAGGGTTTTGATCCCCCTGCAGGCGAGACTTGACCAGTTCGATATACCAGTCACAGAAGTCCCCCCAGATAAACTCATACAGCCCTTTGGCTGCCTCCCCCAGACCGTAGTTGTCAATATTGTCGCTGGTTTGCTGGACAACTTGATGGAACCGGGAGAGAATCCACTGGTCGGCCAGTTCCAATCCGGCTAGCTGAGGCTGACCCAGATCCTCAGGGGTTTTTCCTGCCAAATTCAGCATCACAAACCGAGAGGCATTCCAGAGCTTGTTGGTGAAATTACGGCTGGCTTCCACCGAGGCGGACTCGTCGGTCTGACGATTGTACTCCAGGCGTATATCCTGCCCAGCCCCGGCCACCTCCCGGATCAAGGTATAGCGCAGGGCATCGGTGCCATACTTTTCAATTAAAATCAGGGGGTCAATGCCGTTGTTGGCTGACTTTGACATTTTTTTGTTGTTCTCATCCCGGACTAAGCCGTGGATGTAAACGGTTTCAAAGGGCATTTGATCGGTAAAGTGCCCAGCCATCAGGCACATCCGCACCACCCAGAAAAAGATAATGTCAAACCCGGTGACTAAGGTGGTGGTGGGATAGTAACAATTCAGGTCTTGGGTTTCCTCAGGCCATCCTAAAGTCGAAAACGGCCACAGTCCAGAAGAGAACCAGGTATCCAACACATCCGGGTCTTGCACCAGCTCCACCTTAGGCCCAAACTTTGCCCTGGCTTTTTCCTGGGCTTGTTCAAGACTATGGGCAACTAAAAAGGGCGTATTCTCGGTGATTTCATTCCCAGTTTCACTGACGACATACCAAGCCGGAATCTGGTGGCCCCACCACAATTGCCGGGAGATGCACCAGTCCTTGAGATTCACTAGCCAGTCCCGATAAACCTTGGTCCACCGCTGAGGGACAAATTCTGGCGAGTGCTGTTGATCTAAAAACCCGAGGGCTTTGTCTGCCAGGGGGCGAATCTTGACAAACCACTGGGTCGAGAGCAGCGGTTCTACGGGCACCTTGCCGCGATCGCTGTAGGGAACGCTGTGGTGATAGTCCTCAACCCGCACCAGAACCCCCTCCTTGTCCAACTGCTGGACCACATTCTGGCGGGCCACAAATCGATCCTGGCCCTGAAACTCTCCGGCATTTTCATTCAGGGAGCCATCTTTGTTGAGAATATTGATCAACGGCAGATGATGGCGCTGGCCGATCTCAAAGTCATTGAAGTCGTGGGCGGGGGTTACCTTTACGCAGCCAGTGCCAAATTCTGGATCAACTGCCTCGTCTGCCACAATCGGAATTTCTCGCCCCATCAAGGGCAGGGTTAGGGTTTTACCTACTAAATCTTGATAGCGAGTGTCCTGGGGATTGACTGCTACCCCCGTATCCCCGAGCATGGTTTCCGGGCGAGTGGTGGCCACCTCCACAAACCCTGAGCCATCCGTGAGCAGGTAGCGCAGGTGCCAAAGATGCCCAGCTTCTTCCTGGTTTTCAACTTCTTGATCCGCGATCGCTGACTGGGTAGCTGGACACCAGTTGACTAAATAATTGCCGCGATAAATCAACCCGTTCTCGTAAAGTTGGTTAAAGGCGGTGACCACCGCCTCAGAAAGCCCTTCATCCAGTGTGAAGCGCTCCCGAGACCAGTCCACTGAAACCCCCAAACGCCGAAGCTGGCCGGTGATGGTGCCTTCTGAGGTGGCTTTCCACTCCCAGGCGCGACGCAGAAACGCTTCTCGTCCTAAGTCCTGACGGGTTTTGCCCTCGGCCCGCAGTTGCTTTTCAAGCACGGCATGGACGGCAATGCTGGCATGATCTGTCCCTGGTAGCCACAGGGTATTAAACCCTCGCATCCGGTGATAGCGGACCAAAACATCAATCAGAGTCTCCTCAAAGGCATGGCCCATGTGCAGACTCCCTGTGACATTGGGAGGCGGAATCACTACACAATAAGGCTCACCCCCCCGATTGGGGTCAGCTTTGAAAACTTCGTGGTTATGCCAGTACTCCTGCCAACGGGCTTCGGTGACGGTAGGGTCATACTGGGTCGGCAGCGGAGATTGATTGGCAGTCATAGAATACAGGCAGATCAGGATAAATAGACTCTTAACAATTCTATCTACCTGGGTTACAGATCCTATGGGTGATCAGGCTAAGCTCGACTTTATCCATTTTCCAAAGAAGAAAGGTAGCAAGATCAGGATAGTGTTGTTTGATTTGTCCTGATGAACCTGCTACCAAAAGAATTTGTGCCTTTGATCTTAGTGTTTGCCCCCCTGTTTTCCAAGCCTGT
>JBGTDP010000313.1:0-2031 GCA_041748255.1 Thermosynechococcaceae cyanobacterium
CGAGCCCTCTGGCAAGTGCTTACCCAGGGCAAGATCGGCCAAACCTATAATATTGGGGGCCACAATCAGCGCACGAATCTGCAAGTGGTCAAGGCAATTTGTGATCGGCTAGATCACCTGCGACCCAATGCCTCCCAGTCCCATGCTGATTTGATCCGCTTTGTCCCGGACCGGCCAGGGCACGATTGGCGCTATGCGATCGATGCCGGTAAGATTCAAAGCCAGCTAGGGTGGACCCCCCAGGAGAATTTTGACTCCGGCTTAGATAAAACGATTCGGTGGTACCTGGCCCACCCGGACTGGAGCCAGGGGGTTCAAAAAGGCATTTATGGCGGGGAGCGATTAGGAACTCGGGCTTAACTTAAGGGTGCGATCGCGATTACAGTCAGTGTATGCTTCGCAATCACGCCTATGACTTCTCAACTGTATATCCTGGCCCTGGACCTAGGAACCACAGGTAATCGCGCGATTTTGTTTGATCATGGGGGCCAGATCGTCGCTCAAGCCTATCGAGAGCTAAGCCAGCATTATCCCCAACCCGGCTGGCTAGAGCACGACCCTGAGCAGATTTGGCAGGATACCTCTTGGGTAATGGGGCAGGTTGTTGAAACTGCCAGGATTGCCCCGACGCAAATTGCCGCGATCGGGCTGGCGGTGCAGCGAGAAACCTGTCTGCTCTGGGACAAAACCTCCGGCCAACCCTTGGGCAAGGCAATTGTCTGGCAAGATCGCCGCACGGCCCCCTTATGCGATCAGCTCACAGCCAAGGGGTATGCCCCAGAGATTTATCAACGTACGGGCCTAGTCCTAGATGCCTACTTCTCAGCCACTAAACTTAGCTGGTTACTAGAACAGGTCCAGCAACAGCAACCGCCAGTCCCTTTAGAAAATATCCTGGCTGGCACCATTGACACTTGGGTGCTCTGGAACCTCACCGGGGGCAAGATCCATGCCACCGATCACAGCAATGCCAGCCGCACTATGTTGCTAAATCTAGCTGAGCGGGATTGGGACTCCAAATTGCTTGAGTTATTTAATATCCCGGCGACCTTGCTGCCGCAGATTCACCCGAGCCTGGGGGAGTTTGGGTGCCTGGACTCAAAGCATTTAGGAGTTGAGATCCCGATTACTGCCGTGTTTGGTGACCAACAGGCTGCCTTGTTTGCCCACGGCTGTGATCGCCCTGGGTTGCTCAAATGTACCTACGGAACCGGGTGCTTTTTAGTCGCCCACACTGGCTCGGAGATTGTCCGTTCCCAGAACCGCCTGCTCTCCACCATTGCCTGGAGTCAAGCCATTCAGGATCATTCTCCTCCAATAGGCTATGCCCTCGAAGGCAGTATGTTTACCACCGGCGCCTGTATTCAGTGGTTGCGGGATGGTCTAAACCTAATCACCACAGCAGCGGAGACCGAACCCCTTGCCAATCAAGTTGCCGATAACGGTGGGGTTTACTTTGTCCCAGCCCTGAGCGGATTGGGGGCACCCCACTGGGACATGAGCGCTCGGGGGGCTTTTTTGGGGCTTACCGGGGGGGTGCAGCGGCAGCACCTGGTGCGGGCTATTTTAGAAGCGATCGCCTATCAGGTTAAAGAAGTTGTAACAGCGGTCAATAAAGACACTCCCACCCCAATTCAGCGCTTAAAAGTTGATGGGGGGGCCTGTGAAAATAATTTCTTAATGCAGTTCCAGGCGGATGTTTTAGGCATCCCCGTTGAGCGTCCGGTGATATTGGAAGCAACGGCCCAGGGCGCGGCCTTTGGGGCGGGTTTAGCTGTTGGCTTTTGGGATGATTACCAGGCTCTGGTTACCAACCGCCAGATTGATCGTGTCTTTGAGCCGGGTCCTGGCGCAGCCCTAGCCCAAGAGAATTTCGCCACCTGGCTCAAGGCAGTGGAACGGGCCAAGGATTGGGCTGATTAAGAGACTTGCTGGGCGTAATCTTGCGCCTGGGCAATAAACCCTTCAACTGCCTGAATTTCTAGCGGTCTAGAGAAAAGATAGCCTTGTCCGTCCTGGCACTCCAGGGCT
>JBGTDP010000314.1:0-2221 GCA_041748255.1 Thermosynechococcaceae cyanobacterium
TTTACCGGAGAATATTGATCTGATTTTGCTCTCCCAAGGGCTTGAAGACCATGCCCACAGGCCGACGCTGGCGCAACTAGACCATAAAATCCCGGTAGTTGCCTCTGAAAGTGCCAGCAAAGTCGTTAAGAATTTAGGCTACAGCCAAGTTATTTCCTTAACACCCGGCCAGAAATATACCCTGGCTGGAATTGAAATTCTAGCCGTGCCGGGGGCACCGATTGGCCTTCAGAAAGAGAATGGCTATCTACTGAAGGAATTAGAGAGTGGAACGACGATCTACTACGAGCCCCATGGCTTTCATGCTCCTGCCCTCAAAGATCATGCCCCGGTAGACGTGGTGATTACTCCGGTGGTTGATCTGGCGCTACCGCTGGTCGGACCAATTATCAAAGGCAGTAGTGCCTTGGAATTAGCCCAGTGGCTGCGTCCTCAAGTCTTTCTGCCAACTGCAGAAGGGGGAGATGTGGGTTATCAAGGCGTTCTTAATAGCTTCATTCAGACTGTGGGAACCGTGGCAGAATTTAGAGCCCAGCTTGCCCAGAAGAACTTACCGACCCAAGTCATTGACCCTCAGCCCCAAGAACCAGTCGAGATTGCTTTGCATGGCAGTATAAACAGGATTGGTCAAGGCAATTTTCAAAAGCCATGACCTGACTGGTCATCCAGCCCTGTCCCTTGGTTGGATTGGGCAGGCTGGGTAGTGCTACAGAAATTCATTTTTTAGTCAGTTCTAGGAACCCGTTGCGGCCGGAGTAGGTCTTTGGTTAACACTGGTCCTATACTGGGTGCAGTTTAGAACAAGTTAAGGCTGTGACTCACGTTTAACCATGAAAGCTCTGATTGAAAAGATCAATTCCAGCTTGCTAGATTTAGCGGGGCAAGGGGTAAAGTTGGTGCCAGCTTTTTTGCTGGCGATCGCAATTCTCTTAGCAACCTGGTATGGGGCAAGCTTAATCCGGCGGCTTGTTTCCAGAGTAAGTGGCCGATTTGTTCGTAGCCCCTCCCTGCAGATGCTGCTGGTGCAGACTAGCAATGTTGCCGCCTGGGTGGTGGGAATTATTGCTGCCAGTGTGATTGCCTTTCCGGGGTTGAATTTAGGCGATGTGATTGGGCTTTTGGGCCTTGGCTCAGTTGCGATCGGCTTTGCCTTTCAAGACATCTTCAAAAACTTTCTGGCAGGAGTCCTGCTGCTGTTTCGGGAGCCCTTCCGCTTAGGTGACCAGATTATCGTGAGCGACTATGAAGGCACGGTTGAAGAGATCAATATTCGCACGACTTTGATTCGCACCTACCAGGGGGAACGGGTGCTGATTCCTAACTCTGTTGTCTTCACTAATTCGGTCCAGGTGATGACGGCCTTTCCCCACCGACGAACAGACCTGGCGGTGGGTGTGGACTACAACACACCCCTACCCAAGGCCCGGCAGTTAATCTTAAATCTGTTGTCAGAGGTAGAAGGAGTCCTGCCAAAGCCAGCCCCAGAAGTAGATGTGGTTAGTTTTGGCGAGAGCTCTATTGACTTGATGGTCCGCTACTGGACCGAGCCTCAGATTGCCTATGTTCGGCGGACCCAAACCCGAGTGATGATCGCGATCAAACAAGCTTTTGATCAAGCAGAAATTAGCATTCCCTATCCGATCCGCACCCTTTACTACTACAACCAGGAGAAGTACAACGATTCTTTTCCGGCCTCAGCAAATGGTGATACGCCAGCCGAACCCCCAAGGTCCGAGGATAGGCTCTGCCAAGATTAGCGATCGCTTTGAGAATCGTTGAGCTTCAGTTTTTTAGGAAAAACTATGCAGTACACAACCCTTGGACAGACAGGTTTAGTGGTCTCCCGCTTGGCGTTTGGGGCGATGACCTTTGGCAGCGATCCAGCCATGGAGTCAGTCTACAAAGTGGATCAGCAGACCGCGCAGGCGATGGTCGATCAGGCCCTAGCTGCAGGGATTAATTTCTTTGATACTGCCGATGGCTATGCTGGTGGGCAGTCGGAGACCATGCTGGGGGAGATTCTGGGCAAGCAGCGGCAGGAGGTGGTGATTGCCACCAAGGTTGGGTTTAGAACCGGGGAACCAATAGAGTTCTTGCAAAAGGTCAGCATGGCAGAGGCAACTCATAGTTGTAGAGCCCAGCAATCAAGTTGAAGCGCAAGGCAAAGCGCCTGTGGCGATTGCGATAGCGCTCCGATAGAATTCGAAACCGCTTAAGATAT
>JBGTDP010000315.1:0-3168 GCA_041748255.1 Thermosynechococcaceae cyanobacterium
CAACAATGGCTCCCTAGCACCC
Organism: Thermosynechococcaceae cyanobacterium; assembly: GCA_041748255.1. GTDB lineage: Bacteria > Cyanobacteriota > Cyanobacteriia > Thermosynechococcales > Thermosynechococcaceae > JBGTDP01. The sequence continues at coordinate 23 of JBGTDP010000315.1, forward strand.
TTAGCCGTTCAAGGTCAGCAACTTAAGCCCATTCACTATCACTCCCCGATTGCCTCTGCCCAGGTAAAATCCTGCATTCTTCTGGCCGGGCTGATGGCAGCGGGCAACACCACCGTCACAGAACCCGCCCTGTCGCGGGATCACACCGAGCGGATGTTGCAAGCCTTTGGGGCCAAGCTGACGGTTGATCCAGAAACCTGCAGCGCCACGGTCACTGGACCGGCTCAGCTTCATGGTCAATCGGTCACTGTTCCAGGGGATATTAGTTCTGCGGCCTTTTGGTTAGTGGCGGGGGCAACCACTCCTGGCTCAGACCTGCTGATTGAAAATGTCGGTGTTAATCCTACCCGAACCGGGGTTTTAGAAGTCCTGGAGCAGATGGGGGCAGACATTCACTTTAAAAATCAGCGGCTGGTGGCTGGAGAACCCGTAGCGGATCTGCATGTGCGCTCCAGCGCCCTGGAAGCGGTTGAGATTGGCGGAACTTTGATTCCTCGGCTGATTGATGAAATCCCGATTCTGTCGGTAGCAGCGGTGTTTGCGCGGGGGACAACGGTAATTCGAGATGCGGCTGAATTGCGCGTCAAAGAAAGCGATCGCCTCAGCGCCATGGCCACCCAACTGACGCGGATGGGGGCCAAGGTCAACGAGCTGCCGGATGGCCTAGAAATTCAAGGGGGGACTTTCCTGACTGGTACAGATCTCGATAGCTATCGGGATCACCGGATTGCGATGAGTTTAGCGATCGCTGCGCTGAATGCTCAAGGCTCGACCCATATTCTCAACGGTGAATCTGCGGCAATTTCTTATCCTGATTTTGTTTCCACGCTGGATCAGGCTTTGATTTCGTCCTAGTCCCGAATAGTTTGCTTCCCACAAAGCTCGCCAATTCTATCTCCCTCTAAGCTGGATAGCAGAAAAGCCCGACTTTCTTGAGGGCTTGCTTGGCTTTCAATTCATGCTGGTGATCCGGCAATCCTCACCTGTCCCATCACAAATCTACAGTTAGGATAAAAGGACCGTACTGGATGGCCTGAATAGGTAGCCAGTCAAGCTAATTGATTTGACAATTGAGACCCTAACTTTAGACAGCCAAATGAACAAGGTACAAAAAACTGAGGCCGAGTGGAAACAGCAACTGACCCCCGAGCAGTTTCAGGTCGCCCGCAAGAAAGGAACAGAGAGAGCCTTTACCGGCAAATACCACGACAACAAACAAGCAGGGGTCTACCAGTGTGTTTGCTGTGGGAATGACCTATTTAGCTCACAGACAAAGTTTGACTCCGGCACCGGCTGGCCCAGCTTCTCGGCACCGATGGGTCAGGGCAACGTTGAGGTTGAGCAAGACAATAGCCTGTTTATGCGCCGGACCGAAGTTCTATGTGCAGCCTGTGAGGCTCATTTAGGCCATGTTTTTAATGACGGTCCTGCCCCCACTGGCCAGCGTTACTGCATTAATTCTGCTTCTCTTGAGTTTTCCCAAGCCGAAAATGCCCAGGATGACAACCCATCCGGGACATGAATTAATTTTTCAGCTTCACTCCTAATTGCCGCCGCAGAAGACTTGTTCAAATCCTAAATCTTCTGCGGTGGTTACTTCTAGAAGCAGGCATCATAACCGTTCTGCCTGCGGTTTCAAGGGCTACAGATTAGGTGCCAACGGATTCCTTAGCGGCATAGAGAACCTCAACGCTGATTTCCGAGAAGCCGCGCTCCCGAGCAAATTTCTCGGTATTGCGCTTAACTTTACCGCGCACAAAGCCAGGAATCTTGTTGAGTTCCGCCAAGCCATCGGTTGTCCAGCCTAGATCAGAGTCTGCCGAAATTCCCTTAGTGATCACTTCCTTGGTGTCGTGGCCACCAAAGATTTCTAGCAGGTGATCCTCCATCCCCAGGGTAAAGGAGTTGTAGACCAGATCAGCAATCTGGTTGGTGCCTTCATAGCCCAAGTAAGGGGTGTAGCCGATCGGGAAGTTTTGGATGTGGATCGGGGCAGCAATCACTCCACAGGGAATGTTGAGGCGCTTACCAACGTGGCGCTCCATTTGAGTACCGAAAATAGCAGCCGGTTCCACCCGGGCGATCGCATCTCCAATCGCCCCATGGTCATCGTTGATGATCACCTCATCACAATACTCACTCACCTGCTCCCGGAACCAATCGCCATCGTACTTGCAGTAAGTTCCGGCCCAAACCACGTGGATGCCCATTTCCCGGGCTAGAATTTTGGTCATCGCTGCTGCGTGGGTGTTGTCACCGTAGACAACCGCTTTTTTGCCCGTCAAATTTTGGCAGTCAATTGAGCGGGAAAACCAGGCCGCCTGGGAAACATTCAGGGTCTGATTGTTGATGTAGTCTTCGTAGTCAACTTCAGCCCCTTGCTGATTCAAAAGCTTTTGGATCTGGCGAATGCAACGGGCCGTTTCCACCACGCCCATCGGGGTGATATCTACGCAGGGTGTTTCAAATTCTTTTTCTAAGTAGCGGGCCGCCAACATCCCCAGCTCCCGGTAGGGAACCAGGTTAAACCAGGCTCTCGGGAGGTTCTTGAGGTTATGGACCGAGGCCCCTTCAGGGATCACCTCGTTGACTTCGATGCCCAGATCGGCCATCAACCGCTTTAGCTCGGTGCAGTCGTGCTGGTTATGGAAGCCCAGGGTCGAGATCCCGAGAATATTCACCGAGGGCTTCTCAGTTTTCCCTTCAGGCAGGTCTCCGTTCTTGCGAGCCTTCTGTAGGTAAAACTGAACAATCTGCTCCAGGGTGCGATCGGCTGCTTGCAACTCATTAACGCGATAGTGATTGACATCCGCCAGGATCACATCGGACTCCGTCGACTCAGAGGCCCGTTCGACAAAATTCTCTAGGTCTTCCTGCAGAATGCTGGAGGTGCAAGTGGGAGTAAGAACAATTAAATCCGGGTGCTCCTCGCCATCCTTGCGGGTAATGTTATCCACCACCTTTTCCTGGGAACCCCGGGCGAGGACGTGGCGATCAACGACACTGATTGTCACGGGGGTAAAGTCTCGCTCCCGCTCCAGCATTGAGCGCATCACATTAAAGTAATCATCCCCCAAGGGGGCGTGCATAATCCCATGGACTTTCTTAAAGGAGCTGGCGATGCGCAGGGTGCCAATATGCGCCGG
>JBGTDP010000316.1:0-4700 GCA_041748255.1 Thermosynechococcaceae cyanobacterium
GCCGGGGCAGACCTGGGACATTCGGACCTCCGGGCCACGGATTTAAGTGAAGCCAACCTAGTCAGTACCAACCTCAGTGACTGTGACTTTACTCGGGCAAATTTATCTCGGGTAATTTTGTACGAAGCCAACTTGAGGGGAGGCGATTTCAGTCGGACTCGGTTTTTTTATGGGGCAGCAGAGACGGCGACGCCCCGCGATCGCGTTAATCCGCCAGATTATACTACGGGGGCCCAAACTGGGGCCGTGGTTGAAAATGTTGACTTAACCGGGGCCTATGGGCTATCTGCAGAGCAATGCTATTACTTCTGTGCCTGGGGGGGCAGCAAAACCCGAGAAACAATTCCCGGCGGTTGCCAGGGCATCCCCAATAAACTTGGCCGCTAAAACCTGGGCTGGGATCTGGTTGCTAAAACGGTAACTGACAAGACAGTTGTTTTTTAAGATGGCAGAGTAGAAATACCTTTTTTGAACTTAATTTGATCATGAGATCCCTTTTAACACCAGAAAAACCCCCTCGCCTTTTCTCTACCGCTAATCGGCGCCAGCCTCTCAAGCCAGCGGCGGCTTTTTCCTTTTTAGCCTTGATGATCATCAACCTGACGGCCTATCCAGCTTTAGCCCAGGAGCGACTATTGAGAACCTTGACCGTGGCTGGACAGGGGGAAGAAAAAGTCCAAACCTCCCTAGCCCAGGTTCGTCTCGGGGTTGAGGCTCAGGGGAAGACTGCCCAAGCCGTGCAGGCAGAAGTTGCCGAGCGCACAAGTGCCGTGGTTAATCTATTGCGATCGCGCCAGGTCGAGAAACTCGAAACCACCGGCATCAGCCTCAATCCTGACTACAGCTACCAGGATAATAAACCACCCGTTTTAACCGGCTACAGAGGCAGTAACATCGTCAGTTTCCAAGTTCCCACACCCAAGGCCGGACCACTGCTGGATGATGCGGTCAAAGCTGGAGCAACCCGGATTGATGGGATTAGCTTTATGGCCACGGAGGCTGCCCTGAAAACCGGTCAGCAGCAGGCCATTCGGGAAGCCATCCAAGCGGCTCAAGCCCAAGCAGATACGGTGCTAGGCGCGCTGAATCTAACCCAACAGGAGATTATCAGCATTCGAGTGGATGGAGCAACGCCTCCACCCCCACGGCCACTTTTAAGAGAAGCAGCGGCAGATTCAGTCCAATCGGCTTCAACACCGATTATCGGTGGTGAACAGGAGGTACAAGCCTCAGTCACTTTGGAGTTTCGTTACTAGACTCAGTTAAAACTCGTCATCGTAGCCATCCCCACCGCCAGACTCTGAGTCTCGCTTAGAGCCCAGCAGCTCCAGACGGTCCACCCGAATCACCGGACGAGAGCGATCAACCCCAGTTTCGCGATCCTTCCAGCGATCAAACTTTAAAGACCCAGTTACTCCGATTTGCTTGCCCTTTTGCACATAGCTGGCGGCAACCTCTGCGGTTTTTCCCCAAAGTTCAAGATTAAACCAGTCGGGTTGGTCGCTGTTGCGGGTCCGGCGATCTACGGCCAGGGTCAAACTGCACTTGACACTTCCGGACTCAAAATAGCGGACATCGGGGTCACCGCCGACCCGACCCACCAAACTAACCACATTTAAACTCATAAACTTTTAGTACAGATGTACTTTGCTAAACAGCTCTACTTTAGCGAATCCACTGCCAAAAGCCAACAGGGTTAGTTTCCGCTTTACGAACTAGACTCTTGCTCCTGGCTCCCTTCTGGCTTACTTCTAGGAGGGAGAGATTGCTCTGAGGCAGACTTTATAAGTGGGGCAGGGGGTTCAGCTTGCTCAGACTCAAACTGATGGGGAGATCTACCCTGCCAGTGGTCTAGGACATCATGAATAAGCACCTCTTTAAGCCACACTTGGCCGATGACCACTAGGGGCAAGGCTAAAAACAGGCCGAGAAACCCAAAGAAAACAGCAAATACTAATTGGGACAACAGGGTCACCGCTGGCAGCAGCGAAACCTGCTTTTCCATCACCGCTGGGGTCAAAATATTACTCTCAATCTGTTGAATCAGCACGTAGAGAATTAAAACCCCAACCGCTTTCCAAGGTGCATCCAACAGGGCGATCGCCATCGGAGGAATCACACTCAATGTCGGACCAACATTGGGGATAAACGTCAGCAATCCAGCCACTAAAGAATTTGCCAACGGCAAGGGAACGCTTAAAATTAACAGGCCAACCCAACTCATGACCGCAATCACAGTCATGTTAAAGAGAATGCCTTTGAGCCAGCCTGCTAGGGCCACCTCACATTCAGAGAGAATGTAAGCTGCTCGCCGCCGATAGAAAGACGGAAAAAGCTTGATAAAGGCATCTTGATAGGCCGAGGGATTGACCAACAGCATGATTGTCAAAACCACGACCAGCAATACATTTAACAGAATTGTCAGCGTATTAGAAAAGATCGCAAAAAAGTTGCCAAACAACCGAGTGGCGATGGGTTGTAACTGGGCGAATAAATCATTGACCTCCGGAATGTACTGAGACGTTTCCCCAGGAAGTCGATTTTCAATCCAGCCAACCCAAGACCGCAACCGATCAAGTCCCAGGGGGACAAGTTGGATCAGTTGTTGAAATTGATCAATAAATGGGGGCACAACTAGCCAGCCAAAGCCAACCAAGAACGCCAACAAAATACCAACAGACAGGGCAACGGCTCCGGCCCGATTCACCCCAGCTTTCTGAAACCGGCGCACTAACTGGTTAACTGCCGTTGCCAAAACCACAGCGGTTAAACCCAGCAGTAATACCTGGCGAATCTGCCACAAAATATACAGAGAAACAACCAGCGCTAAAAAGCCCACCCACTTGCCAAAATTCACAATTCTCTGGCTCCTGCTAATTCTGAGGCTAAGGTATCAGCACCCACCAAGGCTGGCGAGCTTTAAGTACATTAGCCCATTTTGCAATCCTTGGATGAGATCTCTAATTCAACCGGCATAGCTTTTAGTTCTAAAAAAAATTGTTGCAGCCAGTATTTCAGCCAACCAAAACTTCTAGACTAGAGAGAAAGTATATTCAAACCTGGCCTCGCCTGATTAACAATGAATCATTTGGCTGACCTTAGAACTGCAATTGATCAAGATCTTTCCCGGCGGCATATAGACCTTGATCCGGGTGGCTATTTCATTATTTACCTGGACCGCGGTGCCTCCTTAATCTGCGCCAAGCATTTTACCAATCTCATTAATGAGCGAGGTTTGGCGGTTGATCCAGAAACCGGCAAGCCAATTCCAGCTCGGGGAAAGGTTGAGCGCACCCCCACAGCAGTCTTTAGTGGCAGAACTGCTAAAGAGCTTTGTGTGAAAATTTTTGAAGAAACCCAACCCTACCCCATCACCATGCTGGATCATGCTGCTTATCTAGGGCGGGAATTTATGCGGGCTGAGCTAGCTCTGGAAACAGGAGAAGAATACGTTCAAGATTAACGTTGAGAGTTTGCTCAACTATTTACTGGAGTTTAGGCATCAACAGCGTTTAAGGGCTTTTCAGTTGCTGCTCCAGGCAAGGAACTAACAGCCTTAAGCGAGCTTGATGTTAGTCTTAAAACTTAATTTGAATCAAAAAAAGCTTTCATACTAGAAATATTCACTGACACGACACTGCCCGACCCAGCTTCGCTTAGTTCCCAAAAGTTGCCACTCTTCCAGGGGGTTTTGTGTTACTAATCCTGCACTACCTGATCCGAATCCTACAGCCTGTTTTGGTGCCGCTGTGTTTTGTTACCGCCTGGACCTTTGTGATCCTGTCTTTGTGGCAAACCTGGTCAGCCACGCGGGATGGCGTCAAGACAGTTAAGCGTCTACACCAAATTCCCTGCTCAGGATGCCAGTTTTTTACCGGCAACTACTACCTCAAGTGCACCGTGCGTCCGGGGGCAGCACTGACCGAAGAGGCAATTCAATGTCCTGATTACACAGCTTGCGATCGCAGACTCAGCTAGTGCATAGCCAAGCAATCAAGCCCAGGCTGAAGAACCCAAGTCGGGGGGCAGATCTTGAATCCGGCCTGGTCCGATCGCCTGCAGGGCTTCTTTGAGATCAACTTCTCCGGTGTAGAGGGCGCGTCCAACAATTACGCCTGAGACCCCCAAGGGTTCTAAAGCTAAAAGACTCAGCAAATCCGTAACCGAGCTAACACCACCGGAGGCAATGACTGGCACCGAAACAGTTGCCGCCATTTCTCTCAGGGCTTCTAGATTTGGCCCTTGTAGGGTGCCATCCCGATGAATGTCGGTGTAGATGATTCCAGCTACCCCCGCCGCTGCCATCTGCTGGGCCAGATCAACGGCCAGGACCTGGGAGGTTTCTAACCAACCATGGGTGGCAACTTTACCGTTGCGGGCATCAATCCCCACCAGAATTTGACCGGAATATTCCTGACAAAGTTCACCCACTAGCTCTGGGGATTCGATCGCAACTGTGCCTAGAATTGCCCGCTGCACCCCAATTGCCAATAGATCTGCTACTCGCTGGCGATCTCGTAAGCCCCCACCCACCTGAACCGGAATATCCACCGCTTGCACAATCGCTGCAATGGTCTCTAGGTTTACTGGCTGCCCTGTTTTGGCTCCATCTAGATCCACCAGGTGTAACCGGGTCGCCCCTTGTTCGGCCCACTGTCGGGCCACCGCCACTGGGTTTTGATCAAAAACCTGCGATCGCT
>JBGTDP010000317.1:0-1741 GCA_041748255.1 Thermosynechococcaceae cyanobacterium
GGGGCATCCTCTGCAGTTGGTTGGACTCGTTCTGCTTCGCTGCAGCTATAGGCTTTTTGAGTCCCAATCAAAAAGTTGATGTAGTCGATGGCACTATATTTCGGGGGATTCATGCCTCTCTTTTACTCCATCTTTAGCTCAACTGCGTAACTCCTGAGTCTGTAAAGTTTCTCAAAAAAGTCGGAACGCTACCGGACCCCATCTCCAGGTACAATAAAAGCTAACCTTTGCACTAGCCACCTGATCCAATCTGGGAGGAAAGATGGATTTTATCAACTCTATTTTTAGCTCGATTACCAGCATCAACTGGGAAGTAATTGCCCAGCTAACGATGTTGGGGCTTGTGGTTCTCTCCGGCCCCCTGGTGATCTTTTTGCTCTCAACTCGCAGTGGCGATCTTTAAGATCTCTATATAATCCCAGCCTTTAAAAACCTTACATTAACCAATCGCCCGACCTGGTCGGGCTTTTTTTAGGACAAAATTGCCAGTTGATCAGCAGGATACAAGTACCAGCGCCTTAATCGCTTCAGTTCCTGATCCGGGGAACAGGTTTCTGGGAAACCTTGACAGGGATAGCCCAACTCCCGCAGAGTGGCCACCAGGGTACAGGGCGCTACCCACCATTGCTGACCCAGGTGTAGCAAGTTCAAAGGCTGCCCGGGAAATTTTGCTAAATGAAACTTCAGGGACGATCGCAGCTTCACCGGATCGGGCAAATCAGGAATTTGATTGCGGACATAAACCTGCTGCGGGTTGCCTAAGCTCAACAGCCAGCGCAGATGCGTCCAGGAGGGGGGCAGGGTCCACAGCAGCATGACATCGCAGGGCTGCAGAGGGCGATCGTAGGCAATTTCCCCCGGGGTGGTGGAGATGGAAAGATAGGGACGCTGGGCACCATAGACGAGCAAGTTCCCCTGCAAAGCTGGCAAGGTTTCCAGGGACTCTAAGCCAAACCACTCCGGCACTCTATGGTCTGAACCAGGACAAGGAGGTTCCGGGCACTCCAACCGAATATCCTCAGTACTTGTGGAGTCCGGGGGCGGCAAGCCACGAACTTTCTGCTTTTTTTTGGAAGTGGGTGCCGATGCCGCTGCTGGGATGGGTTTTTGAATGCCCACCAGCTCTACCTCCAGGGTCGTTTGGTTGTTCCAGGTATTTTCCCGCAGGCGATAGGCCACATCTAAGGTTTCCGGCAGGGGATAATATTGCCCCCAGCGCCAGGCCATAGCTGGAATTGAAGTCTTTCCCTGGGCCAGAAGTAATTTCAAATGAGTGGCACCTTTGCCTAGTCGCCGCTGCTCCAAAACTTTTACCTTGGCAGTCCAAAAGGTTGGCTCTGGGTTCTCGATTCCGCAGGGATGCAGCTGATCAATTTGTTCATATAGCTCCCAGTTGATTTGCTCGAAACTGGCGGCGGCATCCACCTTGACCAGGGGTTTGAGATATTCCGGTTGCAAGTGCTGACAGGCAAACTCCCGCAGGTGCGATCGCAATTTGGGCAAGTTCTCCGCTGCTAAAGAAAAGCCCCCAGCCGCCCGGTGACCGCCAAATCTTTCCAAGGCTTCCTGGCAATATTGCAGGGCCGCAAACACATCAAATTCAGGAATCCCCCGAGCCGAACCCCGGACTTGGGTTTGGGCGGCATCTTCGTAGGTGCCGATAAATACTGGCACCCCGTAGCGCTCCACTAGCCGAGAGGCAACGATGCCAATCACCCCGTGGTGCCACTCCGGTTGCACC
>JBGTDP010000318.1:0-5588 GCA_041748255.1 Thermosynechococcaceae cyanobacterium
TGGTGCCTGCCTGAGCCAGGGGATGAAACGTGGGTAGAACCAGGGCCAACTCATCCTCGGCATAGGGAACGACGGTAAGCGTATCCTGAATTTCAGCCGGAACCTCACCCCCAATAATCGCCAGATCGACTTGGCCGTTGACCACGCTCCAACAGGTGCGGCGGGTAGAGTGAACGTGGAGTTGGACCGCCACGTCAGGATACCGCTGCCGAAACAGTCCAATCAAGCGCGGCAGTAGATAAGTCCCAGTTGTTTGGCTGGCCCCAACAATTAAGGTTCCGCCCTGCAGGTTTTGCAGATCTTCCAGGGCTCGGCAGGTTTCTTGGCACAGGCTTAAGATGCGATCGCTGTAGCTGAGCAGCAGATGACCAGCTTCGGTTAATTGGGCCCGTCGCCCTCCGCGATCAAACAGGGGCACATCCAACTGCCGCTCTAGGTTTTGGACCTGGAGACTCACAGCTGGCTGAGAAACGTACAAGCTGTCTGCGGCGCGTTTAAAGCTTCCCTCAGCGGCGATCGCTTTGAGGATGCGCAGTTGATCAAGGGTAAAAGGAAGGTCAGACATACCGGTTAACCTGGAAAAAGGAAACGGCCATTAAATCTGCAAACTGTAGCTTCATTTAGTTAACAGCACAACTGGCTCAGTTGCATCGAAAAGTGGTTTTTTGTCTGCCTAGCAAGTCAAAACTCCCGGACAAATAACAACAGCAAAGGCAGCTTTGCAATCTTGTGGCCAGTACAGCCATACTCTCACAGTCTCATCCCAAACCTCCCTTGGGCTAGAAATCAAGCCCCAGAGCGGCAACTTGTAAAATTTTTTAACAATTTACTGATTAATTCAGGCAAGGGGTTCAAAGACTGCAGAGCAATCTAGATAGCAGAATTAACCAAAGTCTGGGAGCTGGGCAAAAAATTCATACTCAAGTCCAGCCACGGTGATTGGGTAATGGGCGCACTGGTAGAAATGAAGTCTACCCCTGTTTGAGCAACTGTCCGTAGAGTTTTAAGGGTGATATTACCGGAGGCTTCAATTTTCGTCACTGGACGCTGTTGCCGAATCAACTCCACTGCCTGCTGCATTTTATCTAAGGGCATATTATCTAACATAATAATGTCAGCTTGATGGGTCAAAGCAGCTTCAACATCTTCTAGGGTTTCGGTTTCAACTTCAATCGTTAAGGGAAAGGGCACTTGAGCGCGAGCGCGGGCGATCGCTGCTTCAATACTACCGGCGGCCAGAATGTGATTATCTTTAATCATCACAGCATCATCCAGCCCCAGGCGATGATTAACGGCTCCACCCACCTGAGTTGCATACTTCTCTAACAAGCGCAGCCCCGGCGTGGTTTTGCGAGTGTCAACCAGTTGCGTGGGCAGATCTGAGATTTGCTCGACATAGCGGCGGGTGAGGGTGGCAATCCCACTCAGATGCATGACTAGATTTAGGGCGACCCGCTCTCCCATCAGCAGCGCTTCAGCGGGACCATGGAGTCGAGCCACCGTCGTTTCAGACTCACAAGTAGCTCCCTCCACCAGGGTGGCAGCAAAGTTGGCCTGGGCACTTAGAATCCGAAACACGCGCTGGGCAATGGGGAGTCCGGCCACAATTCCTGGTTCTTTGGCAGTCCACTCAGCTTGACCAAGGATTTCAGCCGTGGATTCGGCAAAGATTGCCTGGGTGGTGCGATCTCCGCGACCAATATCCTCAACTAACCAGCTTTGGATTAAAGGATCCAAAATCAAAAAAGGCGGTAGACCCGCTACAACCGTCACAGCGCCTCCTTAAGTAGATTAAGCCTAGAACTGATCAATCAAGTTCCAAGTAATTTGGCAAACCTTTAGTTTGTAAATAGTTTGTAAAAACGGAGAGGGAGGGATTCGAACCCTCGTATAAGTTACCCCATAACAGCATTTCCAGTGCTGCGCCTTCAACCACTCGGCCACCTCTCCAGAGGGATTAGGTTATTGATCTACAGGTACGCTATGTTAGCAGAACCAGGGGTACTGCGAAAACCCACTAGCTTAATTTTAGCTGGACTGGATGCCTACGATGTCAATTTAGCCGATGACCCGTTACTATACTGTCCACATTCACAATCGCCAAAAGGGAACCAAGTCGAAGATTCGAGTTCCTAGCGATCTCTATATTCTTCAAAGTGCCGAGTGCCAAGAGGTTGAACTGCCTTACTCCTGCCGGAATGGGGCTTGTACCACCTGTGCCGCCCGCATCCTTTCTGGAGAGATTTACCAGCCGGAGGCAATGGGACTCTCCCCCAAACTTCAGGAGCAGGGGTATGCGCTGCTGTGCGTTAGCTATGCTCTCTCTGATCTAGAGGTTGAGACCCAAGATGAAGATGAGGTCTACGAGCTTCAGTTTGGTCGCTACTTTGGCAAGGGCAAAGTCCGTCGGGGGCTACCCTTAGAGGAGGACTAAATCGCTCAGGAATTAAAGATTTAAGTTGATACAGCCTCTATTGGTTATGCGGGATCGCTGGAAAGTGGTTTAGTTGGATAGATTGCCCGTTCAACTTCCCAAGAAACTATCATCCTGGAAGGCTACGAGCTTCTCAAGTCCATTCATTCAGAATTTCTCTAAAGAGACTGCCATGACTGCCTTGATTTTAAATCTAGAGCCTGTTGTTGCCCTAACCCATGAGCAGTTCTATCAACTCTGCCACCTAAATCGGGATGTAAGATTGGAGCGCACGGCGGAGGGACAACTAATTGTCATGCCACCAACCGGCTGGGAAAGCGGAAAACGTAACGCAGATTTAACGACGGAGCTTAACCTTTGGAATCGCCAGTTAAGGCTGGGAGTCGTGTTTGACTCTTCTACAGGCTTTGCCTTGCCCAATGGGGCTGATCGCTCCCCTGATGCAGCCTGGGTGCGGCGAGAAAGAATTGCCGCACTAAACCCTGATCCAGCAAAGTTTCTACCCTTAGCTCCTGACTTTGTTGTAGAGCTGAGATCCTCTAGCGATCGCCTCAAAACTCTCCAGCAGAAGCTGCAAGAATATATTGAAGCCGGGGTTTGTCTAGGCTGGTTAATTAATCCTCCCGATCAGCAAGTTGAGATTTATCGCCCCCAGCAAGCCGTAGAAGTGTTGCAATCTCCAACAATGCTTTCTGGGGAAGATGTCTTGCCTGGATTTGTTTTGGATTTAAAGCTGATTCTTTAGCTCAGCCTACTGGCCAGCCGAGCTTGAGATCCTCCCTGCCCATAAATTTTCACCCATGTAGCCAGCAGAAAGAATGCATAGGGCAAGGGTAGAGGCCAAGAGCTAGAAACCGATCTAGAACTCACGGCGGGAGAACAACAATGTTGCTACAGCCAGCAGCAGCACGATATAGATCAGCCCATAGCCAACGTTCATTAATAGGAGCGGCAGGGATGGTAAAGCATCATAAACTGCCAAATTTTTAACGTCTAACCGCGATAGATCAGGGAAAACCAAGTAGAGACCTTTTAATAAATATTGAATTGACTCGGTCTCAATTGAGTTGCTCAGCGTGACTAGATTTTGACTAAAGTGGCCCATGAAATAGACCGCAAAGGTTAACATGGCGGCAATCAGAGAGCTAGTAAACACGCCAAACAAAATAGCGATCGCCGTGATTAGTGAAAGCTCTAGGGCGATGAAAGCCGCTGCAACTAAAATGCTCCCAAGCGGGTAATCAAACTGTTGCAAACTGATAATTAGCAAAAATATCATCGTCATCAGGCTGGTTAAGACTACCAAGACTATCGATAGCCCAATGTGCTTGCCAATAATAAATTCTGCTCGACTCAGTGGCTTGGCAAGCAAGAGCAAGACTGTTCGCTGCTCAATTTCTTTATTCAGTAGCCCGCTGCCAATCAATACAGCAACCAGCAAACCAAACAGCCCGATTCCGGCTAGACCCAGATCCAAAATGATTTTATCCGCTGCCCCGGCTGAGGTTTCTGGCAACAGCAGAGAGGCTCCGATCATTCCACTGGCAAAAAGCAGGGCTAGATAGGCAATGCGATCGCGCAGTACTTCTCGTAACACACTGCTGGCGATCACTAGGATTCTGTTAAGACTCACTTTCTCCTCTCCCCTTAGAAGTATATAGACCCTACCAATGCTCTAGGAGTCAATCTGCAATCGTTAAATTTAGCAGGGTATGCAACCTCTAGCACTCAGAGCTCCTAAAGTTTTGGCTAAGATTAAACTACATAATTAAAGAAACTGCACCCAAGAAGTTGCGCCTATGACTCGGTCAGGTATTGGCATTCGAACCGCCCAGGTCCGCTCAGAGCGAATTATAGGCCAGATCCATGTCTATGATGGTGCCGGTAAAGGCAAGTCTCAGGCGGCCTTGGGGGTTGTCCTCCGTTCTATTGGCATGGGGATTGGGTCCCCCTGGCAAACTCGGGTCTTGTTACTGCGATTTCTCAAAGGTCCTGGTCGTACCTACGAAGAGGATGGGGCGATTGAAGCCCTTCAGCGGGGCTTTCCCCATCTAATCGACCAGGTTCGTACCGGGCGAGCTGAGTTTTTTGGGCCTGAAGACATTACTCGGTTTGATCAACTTGAAGCCCAACGAGGCTGGGATATTGCCAAGGGGGCGATTGCTTCTGGGCTTTACTCCGTGGTGGTCTTAGATGAACTTAATCCAGTCCTAGATTTAGGCTTGCTTCCCGTGGAAGAGATTGGGCGGGTCTTGAAGCAAAAGCCTGACCATTTAGAAGTGATTGCCACCGGACGGGGAGCGCCCCAACCCCTGCTCGATATTGCCGATCTCCACTCTGAGATGAAACCCCACTATCACACGGCAGAAAGGCAGGGGATTGAGGGGATTGAAATCTACACCGGTGATGGCAAAGGCAAGTCTACAAGTGCCTTAGGTAAAGCTCTTCAGGCGATTGGCAAGGGGATCAGTGAGGACAAATCCCACCGAGTTTTAATCCTGCAATGGCTCAAAGGTGGGATTGGCTACACCGAAGATGCCGCGATCGCGGCGTTGCAGCAAAGTTACCCCAATCTTGTGGATCATCAACGCTGTGGCCGGGATGCGATCGTTTGGCGGGGGCAGCAGCAAGAACTCGATTACGTAGAAGCCGAGCGAGGTTGGGAAATTGCCCGGGCAGCGATCGCCTCAGGACTCTACAAAACGATCATTCTAGATGAACTTAATCCCACAGTTGATCTTGAGCTTTTACCCGAAGAACCTATCCTGCAGGCTTTTTTACGTAAACCTCGGGATACAGAAATCATCATTACAGGCCGCTGCAAAAATCCACCCACTTACTTTGAGCTTGCCGGCACCCACTCAGAAATGATTTGCCATAAACACTATGCAGAGAAAGGCATTGACCTAAAACGAGGCGTTGATTTCTAACTCGAAATCCAAAAACATCCTGCGAACCAGTTGACACCTACAAGTAAAGTTGCTAGCTTAGTAAAGCGCTTGAGAGAGGAACTCCTTGAAACAAGCGTATTCAGGACCTAGACAACGATATAAGTTTGAGAGCCAAAGTAATTTACCTCGTCAACAAATAAAGTCTCATTTAGGTACTTTTAGGAGTACTTGAGGGAGCAAATCAAAGAGCTAAGAAACTCTAC
>JBGTDP010000319.1:0-7618 GCA_041748255.1 Thermosynechococcaceae cyanobacterium
GAATGTTGCTCGATGTACTCCGCACAGTCGCCTAAACTGGCTAGGGTTGAGTTGTTTTACTTGCTCATAAGCTGGCATAGGGAAAATCTTTCTTCTCTACTCTTGCTATTCTGCACTACCCTTTTGCAAGAGCTCTATTGAGCAATTAGTTACTTGTTTGTGTGGTAAATGCGCCCTCGCCATTGAGTGGGTCTGCGCAGCGAAGAAAGCCAGATGCGCAGGACCGCTAGGGGATCGGCTAGGGGAGAGAGCCAAAAGCTCCAGCTCTGCCGGGAAGCTGAGAAATCATAGGAAGGGGCGATCGCTCCTAGGAGGCCAACCCGGATAACCAGCAGTCCCAGGTTAACCCCCAAGGCCGCTAGGGTGGTGACGCTCCAGCTCTGCCCTGCCATTAAAATCAGCGTCGCTGGCAGGGGAAGCCCTTGGGTTGCCAACAGAAAGCCTAAATCCCCCCAGGTCTGAGCCGGGGTAGTGGCATCCTTTAAATCTAGCGATCGCCCCCACTCCTGCCAGGTCTGGACTGCCCCCTCATACATTCGCACTTTCAGAACCTGGGACCCGTCTAGAAACCCAACTTTGGCTCCTTGGGCCGCCGCCTGCCGGGCCAGGGTGACATCATCACAAAAAGAGCCACGGGCACTGATATACCCTCCTAAATCAACCAACAGCGATCGCCGAATTAAAAAGCACTGGCCATTGGCCATCACCCGCGCCGGGTCTGCTTCTCGCTCTCCTGCCGGACCAAATCGGTAGATCAAGGTCATCAATAGGGCTGGCTGTAGCCACCACTCTCCTGCTGACTTGAGGATAAATTTAGGAGAAAGCGAGATGAGATCGAACCCCTCGGCTGTAGCCGTGGTGATTAAACTCGCTACCATTCCTGCCCCTGGCTGGGTATCTGCATCCACCCCTAAAATCCATTGACTCTGCTCACAGCTGTGTAAAAAGCCTGTATGTAAAGCCCAGGGCCGTCCCACCCAACCAGAAGGAAGCGGATCATCGGTCATTAACCGGAATCGAGGGTCTGATTGCTGGGCCGCTTTGACTAGATCTGGGGTGCCATCCTGGGAGCGGCTATCCACCACCAAGATTTCCCGAATTTCGTTGCCTTGGCAACCAAGCCCGGTCAGACAGGGACCAATCCGTTGGGCTTCGTTTAATGTGGGCACGACAACACTAACCGCATCCAGTTGATCCGGTGTAGTCAACGCTGGCTGCAGCGGGGGCCGCCGCCTGGGACCTTTGAGGAGTCGAGCCAGTAAAATTGCTCCGGCTGGGAGTTGCACCAACAGCAGCCCAAGGGCAAAGGCGCTGAAAAGTAAAGATTGCCGCCCTGCAGGATCAAACCCCGCTGCCAAGACTTTCGTAAGATCAACCAACCCGGCCATGTTTCTTAGGGAGCCGTATTGACTGCCAGAGTCTTAACCCCATCGGTAGGTGCTACAGGGGTTGGGGTCACAACTGTTTCAGGAGCCCGCCACCAGAGGGCCAGGGCAGGAACCAGACCTACACCAATGCCCAATAATACAGGCAGGTTAATCCCAGCAACCAAACTCATAATTGCCGCAAAGGCAAAATTGCTGATGTAAATTGCTAAGGGCAGCTTTAACTGCGATCGGGTCAAAACTTTGACTTTTCCGCCCCAAAGTAAGGAGGCAACCCCCATAAAGATCACCCCGGTTGCCAGCCAGCCGGCAAAATTTTGGTAGGGCATGCCAAAAAACGGCCCTGGTTGCTTCCACTCCCAAAAGGGGACGGCTGTTTGACTCATGGCTGGATCTAAGACAAAGTCCCAGGAGGTGAGCAACAAGGCTCCGAGTAAAACGGCTCCTACCTTGACCCTAGTGCTGGCAGGATTTTTATCCTGGGGATGTAGACCGGCATGGGCCAACAAAAAGGTTGATAGCCCCAGGTAAAACCACGACAGGGGTATCGTAAACGGGACCAAGCCAGCAATCTTGTACCCGAGGCCATTCAGATAGGCATAATCACCAAAAGGAAAGCCAGTACTGGTCCCTAGCAGTTCACTGCCAAGAGAGAATAAAACCGCTGGAACCATAAACGCCAGGAGATTTTGTAGCCCAATCGTCCGGTAACCATAGAGGCTGACAGCCGCTGCCCCTAAGAGAATATAAACCACTCCACCGCCAGCCATACTCCACTGAAAAAGCTGCTGTCCGCCAGTGGGCAAACGCAAAATAAATTCCGGGTGGGGTAAGACTAGCAACAGCCCTGCCAGTCCAAAGGCCATAGCTGCAATGTGGGCGATCAAACAGATGCGCTCAGCAAATAATAGTCGCTTCATACAATGTTCCAGATGTTCCAGATGTTCCAGAAAAGACTCAGGGGTAGACAGACAAGCGTGTCTATAGAATTTACAAATATTTAAGAAATTTAGCCAATTGTCCTTGATTTATTAATCTTATTCCCAAGTCCAGGGCTTCAGGCCACTGAAATCTGGGATGGCTAAGTTAACAATACCAATGAACTTAGCGAATCTACGCTGATAAAAGCCAGGATTTATAAATAATTAAGATTTGTAAAAGAGCCAGATATTGGCTTGCCGCTGTTGAGGAACTTTTAAGGAGTAGATAGGCAATATTACGCTTTGCTAGCCTCAACGATCCAAAGCCCAACGCTGATTCATCTGTGCGCCTGAAGTAATTTACAGGTTCCCCTCGGTATAGGATGAGGTTGTTTTGCGTTTACCTGTAGAAGAGTAGGCGCAGCCTGACAAGGGAGTGACTATAAAAATTGGTAATGATTGCACAAGTCATTGGCATTGCTCTGGTGGTTATCTGGGTTCTAATTGGCTTAGGCCTCCTGGTTTTAGAACTGCAACACCGTCGCCGGCCGGGAAATTCCTTACAGGTGTCTTCCGGGCACTGGAACCTGGATATCTATGAGCCGCAACACTATCGATTGATCGGGAAGATTGAATTTTATAATCCGGTGCGCAATCTGGAGGTGATGATTCCAGAATTGCAGGCTGAGGTAACGCTTTTGTCCAGTGATTCTATAGCCGGAATCACCCAGCGCATAACGGTTACGCCCCAGCACCCTGATTGCAAGCCCCGTGAGGATGGCTATTGGTTTGCCTACATTGTCAAGTCGAATAAGCATACCCAGGTAGAGATTTCAATTGATCTGCAGGGCCCAGTGAGTCCGATCAAGGCTGCCTGGGTGCAGATTCATTATGTGACCTATGGCCCTAAAGGCCGGTTGCCGAGAATACATCACGAAGTGGTGCCGTTGAAGTTTCCCGCCCCTGATCAGCCAGAGCGCTGGAGACCCGTTCCTCAGGGGGATGTGCTGCCTATTGCCACCCATCTGCTGACCCAGTTAGATGACCCGGTAGAAATTGTCCACCGCTATGTGCTCCCCCACGCCCAAGCTGGGGACGTAGTCACCATTGGTGAAACGCCGATCGCGATTATGCAAGGGCGTTGGCAACATCCTAGGGAGATTCATCCTGGCTGGCTGGCCCGCCGCCTCTGCTACTTTTTCTTACCCACCTCTAGTCTGGCCACAGCCTGCGGTTTACAAGCCTTGATTGACATTGTTGGACCGGGGCGAGTTCTAGGCGCTTTTTTGGGTGGCGCGATCGCCAAGGTGTTTGGCAAACCAGGGGCTTTTTACCAGCTAGCCGGGGAACAAGCCCGATTGATTGACGATGTGACCGGCACCCTGCCCCCCTACGATCAGTTTATTGTTCTCGGCCCAGATCACCCGCAGCGAGTTGTGGAGCAAATTCAGGCCAAGACAGGACTTGCAGCCGCGATCGTCGATGTTAATGACCTCAAGGCCGTTAAAATTCTGGCAGCTACAGCAGATGTATCGACTGGGTTTTTGGAATCTGCCTTGCGCTCCAATCCGGCCGGAAATGCGGATGAACAAACCCCCGTCGTCTTAATTCGGCCAACCGAACCCCTGCGCCCCTCCAACGCCAAGCAGTAAGCTCAACTCCCAGGGACTACGCATTTAAGTTGGAGTGCCTCAGGCCCAAAGGTTCAGGTCGGTTACTATATATCTAGAAACATCTCTGGCTGCCAGCATGACTCCCGTCGCTAATCCCGAGCTTATCATTCGTCAGTTCCAGTATCGCGATCTTGAAGCAATTGAGCAGCTTTTAGTTGCAACCTTTGAGACCGATGGCAACAGTCGTTCTTTGGATGTGAGGCAACAGATAGAACGGCTGCGGCAGTGGTATGCCCCCCTGAAGTTGCTCAGCCTGTTTCCCAATCGGCTGCAGCACTGGTTCCGGGTTTATGTGGCAGAACAGGCCGGTAACATCTTGGGAATGATTCAAGTTTCCCCGTTTAATAGTGCCCACAGTACCTGGCGGATTGACTATGTGGCGGTGGACAGGGCAGTAGGTCAGCAGGACGTGGGTTCTCAGCTCCTCAGCCACTGCTTTAAAACCATTTTAGAGGCTCGGTTCTGGCTGCTGGAAGTCAATGTTAACAACAAGGATACCCTAGGTCTTTACCGCCAGAATGGCTTTCAGCCCTTGGCGCAAATCACTTACTGGTCCGTCGCCCCTGACCAACTGCAAGAATTAGCCCAGCGACAGCCTGAGTTGCCAAATCTATTGCCAATCGGCAATGCAGACACAGCCTTGTTGTATCAACTGG
Source organism: Thermosynechococcaceae cyanobacterium (assembly GCA_041748255.1). GTDB lineage: Bacteria > Cyanobacteriota > Cyanobacteriia > Thermosynechococcales > Thermosynechococcaceae > JBGTDP01. The sequence continues at coordinate 4,635 of JBGTDP010000319.1, forward strand.
ATACGGCGGCAATGCCGCCCCTGGTCCGTCAAGTCTTCGATCGCAGTACCCAGGACTTTAAACGCGGGGTTTTAACTTCCCTGGGCGAAGGATTGCGGCAGTGGCTCAGTCATACGACCATTGCCAGTGGTTATGTGTTTGAACCGCAACGTAAAGCGGCGATTGGTTATTTTCAGGTTTGCCTGTCTTCCCAAGAGAACCAGCCCCACGTTGCCCAACTGACGGTTCACCCGGCCTATACCTGGCTGTATCCGGAGCTACTAGGTCAGATGGCCCAATTGACAACACAAGATTACCCGCCCCAGCCATTGCAGTTAACCTCCGCTGACTATCAACCTGAGCGAGAAGAATATCTAGAGCAGATTGGAGCAGAGCGCATAGAGCATACGCTGATGATGTCTCGCTCTGTCTGGCATAAGCTGCGGGAGTCTAAGCATTTTTCTCTAGAAAGTTTGCAGTTGTCTGAGGTATTGCAAGGCTTCCAGCCCAGCCGCAAGCCAGTCCCTGGGAGACTAACCCTGCTTAAACCCGTCCCCCCCTATCGCCAGCTAGAAAAGCAGGAGCGGCCGGGAGAGTCCCCTCGGCAGTGGTCTGCTAACGGCTCCGCATCCCCTAAAGATACCTCTGACCAGGAAGGCAGCTAATGTCCTGTTTGACGCACTGGCTTGATTGGCACTCCGGTGGGATGTGCTTGCAGACAGTACAGGATCAACAGCGGTGATCTCAGCCTTGGGACTCGACATGGGCAAAAAGCGGATTGGGGTCGCTGGGTGCGATGGCACAGGCTTGATTGCTACAGGTCTGACCACGATTGAGCGGACTTGCTTTGCCCAAGATCTTGAACAACTCCAGACAATTGTTGCCCAACGACAGGCACAGATCTTAGTCGTTGGCCTGCCCTACTCGATGAACGGGAGTATTGGGTTTCAAGCTCGACAGGTGCAAAAAGCTGCCCGGCGACTAGCGGCGGGGCTACATCTACCTTTAGAGTTTGTTGATGAGCGCCTGACGTCCTTGGAGGCTGAACAATTGTTGCGGGCTCAGAAGGTTAAGACCTCCGGGCATAAAGGGGCCATTGATCGCAAGGCGGCAGCACTAATCCTACAGCGCTGGCTGGATCATAGACGGGCCCAGGGTCTTAAACAACTTCCAGAAAGTTCATCAAGATAGCCCAAGGCGATAGTATGCTTTGCATATTGGCTACTCAAGAGCCTGCCCTCTCTGCCTAGAAGAGCCAAAATGTACAAGGATTCAAGGAATTGGGAATTTAATGGATGAACAAACGCTCCATCTAACGGATGAAACCGGGCAGTCACTGGCCTGTTATGTTGAAATGTCTCTGGAAGTAGATGATCAAGACTATGTGCTGCTGCATCCTGTGGATGCCCCAGTTGAGATTTTTGCCTGGGTAGAAGACGAAGCTGGCGAAGAAACCCTGGTTAGCATTGAACCCTCTGAGGTGGAGACGATTTTTCCCACCGCCCAAGCAGTCTTAGCAGAACAAAACCTTAACCTGGAGCGAACGGCGATCACCTTGACAGTCTCAGGAGATCTCCCGGCAGTTACGGAGGATGAGGTCTTAACCCTGGAAATTGAGGATCAAGAGGGTGAGGCGGAAGCCGAAGAACATCAACTCCTGGCAGGCTTTTATCACGAAGAGCAGGAATATGCCATTTACACTCCCCTTGATCCCCTGCTACTCTTAGCTCGCATGGATGCAAATCATCAACCAGAATTAGTTTCCCCAGAAGAACTGACTAAAATTCAGCCGATTCTGGAGGATCGCTTGTTTGAAGATCTAGAGTAAAGCCCTTAAATCAGGATAAACAGCCCTTGCCTTACCCTGGATCCTGTCATCACCGCAAAGGAAATTATTGATTTTGAACCGGAAGCCCTCTTCGCTCAATCTCAAAGTTTTACTGCCATTAACCGCTGCTGTTCTTGCTCTTCTAGTCTTGGGGGGAGGTTGGACTTGGTGGAACCAGGTCAATGCTCCGACGCACTCGGCGGCAGCACCTAGCCAAGGCCGGGCGGTTAAGTTCCAGATCCCCCCTGGTACCCCTGCTGAGCAGATCGGCGAAAACTTGCAGCAGGCAGGCTTAATCCACTCTATCCCGGCTTGGAAGTTATGGGCCCGGTGGCTGAGACTACAAGATCGCCAAGGGGGATTTCAAGCCGGAACCTACGAGATTGATCCATCCCAGTCTCTATCAGCGATCGCCAGTAAGATCTGGCGTGGGGAGGTCGTCCAGAGTGGTTTTACCATCCCAGAGGGCTGGTCTTTGCGGCAGATGGCGACTTACTTTGAGGCTCAAAGGCTTTTTTCGGCCCAGGAACTTCTCCAGACTGCTCAAGAAATTCCCCACGATCGCTACCCCTGGTTGCCCGCAGAGATTCAATCCTTAGAAGGGTTTTTGTATCCTGATACCTACCAGATTCCCACTGATCAGCTTTCTCCCCAGGCGGTGGTCCAGATCATGCTGGATCGGTTTGAGCAAGTGGCCCTGCCCCTGTATGAAGCCCAACAAGGTCAAACCCGCTTGAGTCTGCTGGAGTGGGTCACTCTGGCTAGTATCGTGGAGCGGGAAGCAGTCATGCCCGTCGAGCGGCCCCGGATTGCTGGGATATTTCTAAATCGGCTACGACAGCGAATTGCTTTAGGGGCTGATCCCACGGTTGAGTATGCCCTAGGGATTCAACAAACCCCCGATCAACCCCTGACCTTGGCCCAGGTCAATACCCCCTCTGACTACAATACCTACCTTAATCCTGGCCTGCCCCCTGGCCCGATCGCCAGTCCTGGTTTAGCTAGCCTTAAGGCAGTCCTTGAACCTGAGCAGACTGATTATCTTTATTTTGTGGCTCGTTATGATGGGTCCCATGTGTTTAGCCGCACTTTGGCTGACCATGAAAAGGCCCAAGCCGCTATTCAAGACCAACAAAAGTCGTCGCCTGAAGCTAATTAACCCTTAACCTGCACTGCT
>JBGTDP010000320.1:0-6542 GCA_041748255.1 Thermosynechococcaceae cyanobacterium
GTGCCGGCGCTGTGCCACGCCATCCGAATGAAGAGTGGTCCATAGTGCCCGTAGTCGGCTGGCCACCAGTCTTGCGACGTGGTCATCAGCTCGAAGATGTCTGCCCTCACGGCAGCTAAGTCGAGGCTCTTAAACTCCTCAGCGTAGTTAAACGCCTCATCCATGGGATTGGATTGGCGTGAGTGTTGGTGGAGTATCTTCAGGTTCAACTGATGCGGCCACCACTCTTGGTTAGACGTGCTAGCCGTGAATCTCTGAGACCCGCCCATAAATGGGCATCCGCTTTCGCTGCTCATATTACCTCCCATCTTTGGAAAACCGCTAATCTACGGTTGCAAATTAGAGCTACCCAGAAAGCGATTTGAATTACTATGAAATAGTTGTAGATTTAATCATAATCGGTATGAGTCCGTTTTAGAAGCACCCTTAAACTATTGTAATAAGTGCGATCTCTGATCTCCCGTAGTGCGATCGCACTGGCGTAAGGTATGAGCAGGTGTGAGCAGGCATATGAATCGCTAGATCTAACCACACTAGAATTGGGCTCGTTTGATCCATTGGTCTATCTTCCTCACCCGCAAATCAGCGGAAGAAACGGCTTCCCCGTGGCCGTCTCGGTAGCTTGGAAGAGGGGGATTAGTCTACCTGGCTGGCAGGTGTAATTTGGGTAGGCGATCTCCCTGATGGTTTAGGGATACCGGTCGATAACCGAACCCCACCAAGCACCAGCAGAGCGCTGAGAAATGCGCCTAGAAGGAAAACCCAGGCATGAGATGGATAAAGGGTGACCAAGAGGCGGCGACCATTATAGATATGAACAGACCAACCGCTGTCCTGAACGGTTTTTTTGACCTGATTCATGGGATTGATTTCTGTGGTGAAGGATGGGCACGGGAACCCTAGACCTTGTCTCAAGCCACATCGTCGTGGGCAAAGCGATTGTATAAAAAGTCCAGGGCGTAGTTACGCAACTCGTAGTGTTCTGGGTCTTCCATAATTTGGACGCGATCGCGGGGGCGCGGGAAGGGGATGGTCAAAATTTCTCCAATGGTGGCTGACGGTCCATTAGTCATCATCACCAGGCGATCAGCGAGGAAAAGGGCTTCATCAATGTCGTGGGTAATCATCAAAACTGTGCAACGTTGATCGTTCCAAATGGTCAATAGCTCTTCTTGCAGTTCCTCTTTGGTGATGGCGTCGAGAGCCCCAAAGGGTTCATCTAAAATCAATACTTCCGGACGGATAGCGAGGGCACGGGCAATGGAAACTCGCTGCTTCATCCCGCCAGAGAGCTGACTGGGCTTTTTGTCGGCAGCTTCCGTCAGGCCCACCATTGCCAAATGCTCGCGGGCGATCGCCCGTTTTTCGGCAGTCATTTTGTGGGGATAGGCTTTATTTACCGCTAGGCAAACATTCTCAAAGGCCGTTAGCCAGGGCAGTAGGGCATAGCTCTGGAACACCACCATGCGATCACGACCGGGCTTACGAATGGGTTGTCCCTTTAGGTAAACGCCACCGGCAGTGGGCTGGTTAAAGCCAGAGACCATATCCAATAGGGTTGACTTGCCGCAGCCAGAATGACCGATGATACAGATAAATTCGCCAGCAGCGATATTCAAGCTTACGTCCTTGAGGACAGGATAATCGCCTTTTGGCGTGGGATAAACTTTTGACAGATTCTGAATGGTTAAAAACTCTGGAGGCTGTGCGTGACTGACTTGAGGGTGGGGGCCTGGGAAAGGGTTAGATCGGAGTGTATTCATGATCTGGTCTCAAATTAGGGTGATGGTAGACGGTAGCGCACAGGAGCCAACACTAGGCGGCGACAGGACGGCAATCGAGGAGGATGTCCGCCATTGTGAAGTTACGCTTGATGTCGAGCTGATTCAGGTAGTCGATGGGGTCATCTGCACTGAAGGTGCTGCCATCAAAGAGCTGGATGGGGCTGCGACTATAGCTGATATCTAGACCCAGTTCGCGGGCTGCCGTACTGAAGACGCTAACCCGACAGAGCCGCTCTAAAATTTCTACCCAGTTGCGGGGGAAGGGCGTATCGGCCCAGCGAGCCATCTGAACCATGTGCCAGAGCTGTTCTGTGCGGCTGGGTCGGTTGAACTGCTCCCCATAGAACAGATGATGGGCATAGCGAATGCCATTGGCATCGGAGCGATTGAGCTGAATGAAGTTCGCTGACATGCCCAGGTAGGGGCGCTGAGCCAGAATCTGGCTAATTTCAGTGGCGTTGCTGGGGTCAGCACAGTACTGACTTGCTTCTAAGAGCGCTTTGACCAGGGCCACGTGAGTATTGGGGTAGGCATTGGCCCAGTCTTCTCGTATCCCCAAGACCTTGCCGGGATGGTTGGGCCAAACCTCCATGTCGGTGGCAATGACAGCTCCAGTGCCCTCTAGCTCTGCCCGCAGGTTCCACGGATCGCCGACACAGAAACCGTCGATTGTCCCCGCTTTTAAATCCACCAGCATCTGGGCTGGGGGAATGGTCTTCAAAATAACATCCCGATCTGGATCAATGCCGCCTGCAGCTAACCAGTAGCGCAGCAGCAGATTGTGCATAGAAGAACGGTGGACAATGCCGAGGAGATGGGGGCGATCGCCGGTTTGCTTTAGATAGACTCGAAAGTCCGCCAGGGTTTTGATTCCCTGGTCTGTAAAGCGTTTGCCGATGGTAATGGCGTTGCCGTTACGGGTCATGGTCAAAGCTGTGACCATCGGCACCGGGGGTTTATCCCGTGCCCCCAGGGTCAGCCAGAGGGGCATTCCAGAGGGCATTTGCGCTGCATCTAGAAAGCCGCCGCGCATGCCATCGGTAATGCCGCGCCAACTGGTTTCCCGCACCAGGCTAACTTGATCCAGGCCGTGCTTGGCAAACAACCCCTTTTCTTGGGCGACAGCCAGCGGGGCACAGGCCACCAGGGGTACAAAGCCAATCTCTAGATTCACTTTTTCGAGGCCGTGACGGGCGACGACGCCAACGTTTCTGGCCCGCAACTTTTTAATTCGCTTCTGCTGGTTGAGGAAGTAGATTATTTCACTCCGCAAGCTATAGTAGCTGGGGTGTTCCACAACTTTTAAGCGTTGGCGTGGTCGAGGAATATCCACTTCCAGAATTTGACCAATCTTAGATCCTGGTCCATTGGTGAGCATCACGATCCGGTCGGAAAGCAGCACTGCCTCATCCACGTCGTGAGTGACCATGATAGCGGTCACCTGATGGGCCTCACACATTTGCATCAGGTGCTCTTGCAGATTGCCCCGCGTTAGCGCGTCGAGGGCACCGAAGGGTTCATCTAGCAGCAACAGCTTGGGCCGAATGGCTAGGGCACGGGCAATCGCCACCCGCTGTTTTTGACCGCCGGAGAGCATCTCCGGTTGTTTATCGGCGTGGGGCTTGAGACCAACCATCTCGATATGCTGCTCGACGACGCTCCGCCGTTCGCTTTTGGGCAGACCTGCCATCACCCGATTGACCGCCAGGGCAATGTTTTGGCGCACTGTCAGCCAGGGCAGTAACGAATAGTTTTGAAACACCACCATTTTGTCGGGGCCGGGGCGCGTGATGGCTTGGCCTTCTAGGGTGACCACCCCCTGACTGGGTAAATCCAGACCTGCCACCATATTTAAGAGGGTTGACTTGCCGCAGCCGGAGTGGCCAATCAACGATACGAACTCTCCCGTTTTGACCTGTAGGTCAATTCCTTTGAGAGCCAGGTATTCACCCCCTCCATCGAGATCAAATATCTTTTCAATTTGATCTACTGCAACTAAAACAGACATCGCGTTACCTCATGAATACTTGGAATTCAGCACAGTTGCTTTAAACCCTTTACTAAACCACTCGCGCAGCTTACTTGCTATGCCCCGGTGTAATCAGCGTCTGGATATAGGCGATCGCTCGATCTAGAATCAGACCCACAGCTCCGATGTACACCACCGCCAGCAAAATTTCGCTGACATAATTTTGCTGGTAGGCATCCCAGATAAAGAAACCAATGCCGACAATCCCCGACATCACAATCTCAGCAGCAATAATGGCCAGCCAGGCCAAACCAATAGCAATCCGCAGCCCTGTGAAGATATAGGGCAGGGCGGCTGGAATAATAACCGTGAGGAAAAAATCCTGCCGGGACAGTTGCAGCACTCGGCCCACATTGATGTAGTCCTGGGGTACCTGACGAACGCCTTCGGCGGTATTGATCAGGATCGGCCAGATGGAAGTAATAAAAATCACGAAGATGGCTGCAGGCTGGTTTTGCTGCAGGGCAACCAGGGCAATGGGGACCCAGGCTAAGGGGGCAACCATCCGTAGAAACTGAAACAGGGGGTCAAGGGCTTTATTGAGCAGGGGGCTACTCCCAACCAGTAGACCGGTGCTGATGCCGACAATCGCGGCCAGGGAGTAGCCCTGCGCCACTCGACCCAGACTCGCCAGGGTTTGCCAGAATAGCCCTTTGTCCAGGCCGCCGCGATCGTAAAAGGGGTAAAGCAGTAGCTCACGGGTGCGCGGCTCGGTCCAAATGCTGAGAGGACCGGGCAATCGGGTGATTCCACTCCAGGAGATGAGCTGCCAGAGAATCAGAAACCCCAATATACCAAGCAGGGGGGGCAAAATATTCGAAGAATTTTTGCGCCAGTAGGCTTGCGCATTACCCGCCAGACCACGGCGAGAAGGCTTATGTTTTGCACTGAGGGTCATGGTTTCCTTCCTAACACTTGATGTAGATATTGATTCAGAGCTTTGAGGTTTAAGTTTTAAGCCCATTTCAAAACTCAAAACTTAAACCTTAGAATTGGTTCTCGCCTAGGAGCGCTTAATTTTGAGGCTGTCTAAATAAGCCTGAGGGTTATCGGGGTCAAACTTGGTGCCGTCAAAGAAGGTTTCAACGCCGCGCGAAGTGCTCTTGGGAATATCCGCTGCAGGAATTTCCGCTTCTTGGGCTGCCTCTTTCCAGAGGTCTTCGCGATTGACTGCGTCAATGATGGTTTTAGCCTGGTCAAGGTCTTTGAGCTGGCTTTTATGAAAGCCCCAGCGTAGACTCTCGGTTAGAAACCAGAGGTCATGACTTTTATAGGGGTAGGAAATGCTGTTGCCATTCGGATCTTTCCAGTACAGCGGACTCTTATTGAAATCATTAATGGCAGGCTTGCCATCTCCCATTTCATACTCCCCGGCATAGGGCGGTTCTAAGATGGGGGCTGGGACATTAAAGTAGTTTCGCTGGGCCACAATTTTTACTAGTTCGGCTCGGTTTTCAGGCTGGTCGCACCACTGCTGAGCTTCCATGACGGCCTTGAGTAGCGCCTTCGTCGCCTTGGGGTTTTGATCTACCCAGTCCGCCCGCAGGGCCAGATATTCCTCAGGGTGGTACGGCCACATTTCAGCAGTTAGCGCGGCCATAGAACCAATCTTGTCCGCGACAATACGGTAAGGCCAGGGGTCTCCGGTACTAAACGCGTCCATGCTGCCATTGCGCATGCCCTGAACCGTCTCTGCCGGGGGAACGGCCAATAGGTCAATGTCTGAATCGGGATCAATGCCGCCAGCCGCAAACCAGTAGCGAATCCAGAAGTCCTGATTAACGTTAGGGAAGGTGTGGGCGGCTTTGAATTTACGGCCATTGGTGGACTGAAAATTTTTGATATAGTCCGCTGCCTGATCTATATTTAAGCCCAGTCCCTTGCCTTGGTGAATGCCTGCAATGGCAATGCCATTCCCTTGAGTGTTGAGCTGGGCCAATACATACATCGGCACCTTCTTGCCGTCGGTAATAATGCCCTCGCTGATCAAATGGGGCATTGGCATTTGCCATTGTCCCCCATCAATGCCGCCTCCGGCAGAACCAATAGTGACGTTATCCCGCGCGGACGCCCAGTTAGCCTGCTTAGAAACTTCCGCTTCTGTAAGCCCATACTTGGCGAAAAACCCTTTCTCTTTGGCAATGATTAAGGGAGCTGATTCTACGATCGGAATGTATCCCAATTTCACGGAGGTGACTTCGGGAGCCTCGCCTGCCCCAACATTAACGGCTGACGTAGCCTGAGGCGCTGAATCACTCGCGGAGGGGGGGTTGCCTAAACATCCTTTTAGGAAAAGGGTACTGACGGTGGCAGTACTGGCGGTTAATAAGAATTTTCGGCGTGAATAGTGTGAGTGCATAAAGTCGTAAAGTTTCCTCCAAATCACATACTCAGGAAAGCCAAATTACGGTGATGCAATTTGGCGATAGGCAACGCTAAGGACAGGGATTGATGCCGCCGAGAAACTTAACTAGTTATATGAATAACTAATCATTTGCCTGGGCATTTTTACTTTTAATGGCTACCAGAATGTAGAAGCCGTTTTTAATAGTTTTTTTTAATACCTGTCAAAAGACTGATGCCTTGTTAAAAACCTGATTAAACTGACAATACAACAGATTCTAAATAGAGGAAAGACAATGTTACTAATAAAGTAAATAGATTTTATCTATATAAGCTAAGTTTATATTAAAGCATCCCATTATCTTCAGATTTGAGTGGATGCGCCT
>JBGTDP010000321.1:0-3915 GCA_041748255.1 Thermosynechococcaceae cyanobacterium
CTCACCGGCAGCTTGGCGTCACGTCCATCTGAACGGGCACTACACATTCCGCAACGCTGGGCAGGTCATCGACTTGGATGCGATCCTGGCAGGGCTGGATTTAGGCTGACGGAATTTTCTGGGGTTTGGGCTTACACCCCCGACCTGGATCACGTTCAGCCAGAAGTTTAAGCTGGGTGTCACGATCACGCTGAGGTGGAGATTCATCTTCAGTTTTAGCTGGAGCTAAATCTTTACCCATATTTGGACGAACTATATTAGGGTTCCCTTGAAATTTTCCGATTACAATCACCTGAGAATCTGCTACAAGTTCGTCAATAGTTTTGTAATTCTTCGCAACGTTTCCTAAAACTATAGGTAAAGCTTCAGTTGTTGCCACACCTGATTTCTGCATCATTGAAGATTTTATACTGTAATCTGCCGTTGCTCTGTCTGCTCTTATGACATAGTTCACACCTGCAAATAACGACAGTGTAAGGCTAGAAATTAAAGCAATGTTTGTGTATTTCTTAACAGGTACGTTCATTCAATCACTCTATAAAATGTCTAAAGCCTGGAGGGTACAATCAAATCAACTGGGAGTTTATCCTTTAAAAAGTTAAAGGCTCCTGCTTCTCCTGAAGCAATATTTTCGGCAATGATACTACGGGAACCCAGAGAAATCGCCCCCGTTGAGTTGCCACGCCTGATGATATAAAGGGGGAATTGAGGACAAGGTAAATTTATAATGCACTCGCCATGGACAATAATATGTTCGACGTAGGCATCTGGAGGAAGCTTTATTGCCGTTTTGCCAACATAAATCGTGCTTCCTTTTGTTTCTGGTCCACTAACCTTTACAGGTATCCACCTTCCTTCTTGCCCGACTTTTTGTCTTAGTTGCTCTTCTTCCTCCAAGGTCATTGGTTGTCGTTTAGCAGGAACATGAGGGGGCGGAGTAGGAAATGAACCAGGAGGAGCTGGCGGTTGGGGACCAAGAAGTTTTCGTCCAGGATCAGTGTTAATGACTTGACCAAGATTGGAAGCTGGATTTGGTACTTGAGCTTTACTAACTCCAGTTCTGAGAGAAATAAGTACTCCTAATCCGGCTACTGATAAAGTCAGGAGAGTCAGGTATCTTGGATTCATAGAAAACATATCAAATACTGTTAACTTACACCATTTCTTCCAGTTGAATCTTTTGCTCAAACTTTGTTCCGACAACTACTGAATATATAGCTTACATTCCGCAGATAGGAGAGAAATCTGAGAAATGGTCAATGTTCATTTTGCCGCCGCTCTGGTCTGCATTTCCAACTATGGCAAGTCGCCCTTATCGTATTAACTTTTGTAATAGCTTTATATTTCCCCCAAGCCATACAAGCACTTCAAATTTCATAAAATAGACGAAAGGGTGACTTTTCAAAATCTTATAAATTTTTAAAGTGCTTTCAAAAATTACTAAGACAAGAAAAGGAACAATATATTATCAAATGCGTCTAATTTTTTGAAGCTTTGATTTTAGAAATTCATGGATTGCTTATTAACTAAGCCACTACTTGTAAATCTAGTTAACTACCATATCGGTTGAAATTCAATCGGGGAGAATAATGAATCCTAACTTCTCAAGAATTATTGCTATAAGTTTTTTTGGACTATTAATACCCCTCACTACTAACGGACAAGCAATAGATGAAGGTCAGAATGAAGCGCTTGAGCCCGTGACCAAAAGCTCAAGGGTATTCCAAGAGGGTAATACTGTCATAAAAGAAATAGGCCAAGAAGAGCTTGAAGCCTCGGAAAATTATTGGACCCCAGAGAGACGACGAAAAGCAAAACCAATGCCATTCAGACATGGTAAAGGTAAGGCTTTCCCACCCGGACTACTTAAAACCACGCCCAGTGATCCACCAATTGAGATACCTCCTACAAGAGGTCCACGATTTTTCCCGGGTATGTCAATAATTTTGTGTAAGCGAATGGATGTCAATGAGGGAAGCGCTCTGGGAACTCAATGGCAAAACGATTAAGAGCAGCCCTCCAATCTTTGATGGGCATCGTCCATTTCTTGGCAATATTCCTGAGAGCCAAGTAAAGCAACTTGAGCACAGCATCATCATCTGGAAATGAGCCCTTGGTCTTGAGTACCTTTCTGAGGGAACGATTGAGCGACTCAATGGCGTTAGTGGTGTAGACCACCCGGCGGATATCAGCCGGATAGGCAAAGAAAGGAATAATCCTCTCCCAATGCCTCAGCCACAGGCCACTGATAGTGGGGTAGCAGGCATCCCACTTCTGGGCAAAGGCTGTGAGGGCATCTTCTGCCTGCTCAAGGGTACTGGCTTGGTAGATGCTCTTGAGGTCAGCAGCTACTTCCCGTTGTTGCTTCCAGGGGACATACTTGAGGGAATTGCGGACCAGGTGAACAATGCACAACTGCACCTGGGTCTGGGGGTAAGCAACTTCAATTGCTTCTGGAAACCCAGTGAGGCCATCCACGCAGGCAATCAAGATGTCCTGAAGGCCCCGGTTCTTCAGCTCGGTCAAGATGCCCAACCAGAACTTGGCTCCTTGAGTCTGAGAAAGCCATATTCCCAAAAGTTCCTTGTTTCCTTCAAGATTGACGCCCAAAGCAAGATACACCGCTTTGTTGCAGAAACGATTATGCTCCCGGACTTTGACAACTAGGGCATCGAGCCACACGATTGGATAGAGTGCCTCTAGGGGCCGTGCCTGCCATTGTCTAACTTCCTCAATCACAACGTCGGTGACTTGACTAATCAGGGTGGCAGAAATTTCTACCCCATAAAGCTCCTGCAGGTGAGCTTGAATATCTCGGGTACTGCAACCCCTGGCATACAGGGCAATGACTTTCTGTTCTAGCCCAGGCGGCGCTGGCCTTTGGGGACTAACACTGGCTCAAAGGTGCTGTGGCGGTCGCGGGGCACTTGCAGGGGAAGCTGGCCTAGGTCTCCTTGGACTGTTTTAGCTGAGTAGCCGTTGCGGCTGTTGCGAACGGGTTCATCTTCAGCAATCTCTGATTTGGGTTCAAGGTTTTGCTGGTGCTCTTGCTCCAGGTGATGGCTCAGTTGCAGCTTGCAGGGCTCGCTCCACTAAGCGTTTGCTCAGTTGTTTGAGCAGGCCATCTTTGCCCAGGATGGCTTTGGGGCCTTGGTAGTCTTCGAGCAATTCATCGAGGAGTTCGTCGGCTCGGGTTTTTTCGATTCTTCTTCGGGGCATGGCGGTCTCCTTGGGGGTTGTGGCTACTTTAGACCGCTTACACAAATGAACTTACACTCCCCCTTGGAATGGTAATCGACACAGAACTTGGCTATAAAAACGCTTCCACCCTGGCTGAAGCCACTCAAAAAGCTGGTCTGGAAATGATGATCAGCATGGAAGGAACAGATCGAACTGCTCTAATTTTAGAGATCCATCAGCGTTTATGCGAGCGATTTGAAAACGTTGGTATCACATTACAGGCTTACCTATACCGAACCCCCAGGGATCTAAATGCCGCTTTGCAGCGTTCAGGCAAAATTCGGCTTGTCAAGGGGACCTATGAAGTGCCGTCAAATCTTGCACACTCAAGAGGTGCTGAACTTGACACTGCCTACCAACAGCGAATGGAGACTCTTTTATGCAGCGGTCATTCCTGCTCAATTGCCACCCATGATCAATCCTTACTGGGCTATGCACACAAATTCATTCAAGATCAGAATCTTCTAGCTGACAAAATTGAGTTTGAAATGCTACAGGGGGTCACACCAGAACGATTGAAAGTAGTGAGTGAGCATGCAGGGCTATTTCATTCTCATAGAAGTGATAGTGTGCTAAGGTTTCAGGCTATCCCAAGTCTATGAGAGTGTCATGAGTCTGCCCTGCCAACCTTCAACGGACCGAATCGAGATTCTAGACGCGTTGGCCGAGCTCCCT
>JBGTDP010000322.1:0-8591 GCA_041748255.1 Thermosynechococcaceae cyanobacterium
CAGTCTCTGGTTCAGCAGCAAAAGGGGCAATGATAGACCTTAGCGCAACCCTAGCCAGGTGAAAAAATCCTGCCCGGTCACCCACTCTAGAATCAGCAGCCCGACAAACCCAAGCATGGCAAAGCGGCCATTGATGATTTCGGCATAGGGGGTCCAGCCAAAGGCCGGTTCCGGTTGTACGGAGTCAGTTTCTAGATGAACAGGCGTAATGGGTTCAGTCATTAGATTAGGGTTTAATTCTTTTGATTCTAAGGTTTGAATAGATTCAATCAGCGATCGCACTTCTTGAGTGCCATCAGAGGGCTCAAAAGTTGCCGGGAATTTACGCCGGGAGAGCATCCGCAGCCCCAGGGGCAGCAAACTCAAAAGCCCCTTTAGATCTCGAAACTGGTTGCCAACCACCCGAAGCCCAAACTGCCGCTCATCGATCCAGCCTCCCTGCTTGACTAAATCAATTAATGCTTTGCGGTGTCGAACAGAGCGGCTATCTTGCTCATCTTTGCGCACCAAAATCTGATTTTTGATCCGATTAATTTGATCTAAGGGGGCAACATCCATTGGGCAAACACTGTTGCAATTAAAACAGCGGGTACAGCCCCAAACTCCCTGCAATCCCTGGTTAGCTTTTTCTAATCGAGCCATAGTCGCATCATCTCTAGAATCAGCCAGGGTTCGATAGGTTTTAGCTAGCGCATGGGGACCGACAAATTCTGAGCTGACCTCACGGGCATTGCAGGCAGAATAGCAAGCGCCACAGAGAATGCAATTGCCAGGCTGGTCCAGTTTTGCCCGCTCCGCCGGGGCTTGGAGAAACTCTCCTTCGGGAATTTGCCGGGCGGCAGTACTGACGTAGGGATCGACCGCTTCTAAGTTATGCCAAAAGCTCTGCATTTCAACAACCAGATCTTTAATCACAGGCATATTACCCATGGGGGCAACCATAATCTCAGCAATCTCAGCTTTAGCAGGGGAGGCAGGATTAGGGTCTGGATCAACTTCGGCTGTGGCGGATTGAAGATTCAATTGCTGGGCAATATTTTCCTTGCAAGCTAAGGCTGAGCGGCCATTAATTCGCATAGCACAACTGCCACAAATGGTATTGCGACAATTTTTGCGAAAAGCAAGGGTGCCATCTTGCTCCCACTTAATTCGGTTGAGACAATCCAAAATTGTATCCCCGGCATTAACCTCCAGGGAATAGTTTTGAATCCGAGCAGAAGAATGAAGCGTTTGCCGCAGGATCTTAAAAAGGACTTGCATGTTTCAGTAATTAAGTGTTAGAGCTCAAAAAATCTTAAAAAATCAAAGTGCAATCCTGAGGATTAGCAAGGGAGGGGGCATAAGATTGAACTTTAGGGTTCCTGAAAGCTAAGGATCAAAATACTTGGAACAGGCTTGACGAATAGGAATAATTTCAGGTTGACTGAGAAAAGGGTATCTTTGTAATCTTTCTATAGCAGATAAAGGTATTCTACAAAAAAATATCGACCCTGGCTCTAATCTGCATTTTTATCTTTAAACCTGTAAAGTCTTGAATGGCGAATTTACTAATTTAATTTCAAAGTGTTATCCTTCAATATGGTGGATGAATTTCTTGCCGAAGTTGAAGAATGGAAGTATATTTTGATCAGGCCGATTTTTAATCCCTGAATAAGCCTCCTCGATTAAGTATTTAGCGTTATTTAAAGGAAAGTTTCGCATCATAATGACTGAAACAGAAACAGCTCGTCTTACAGGAAAACCACTGCTTCAAAAGGTTAAAGAGCTTTCTCACCTACCCCGGCGAGAAACAGCAAAGCGCTGTGGGTATTCTTCCACCACTAGAAGTAATCAGACCCGGGTTAATCTGACAGAATTTTACGATGCGATTTTGGCTGCCAGGGGGGTTCCTCTAAGTCCTGAAGGCTCAAAAGATGGTAGAGGGCGGGAACCGACCTACCGAGTTAGTGTTCATAAAAATGGCCAAATCGTAATTGGCGCTACCTACACTGAATCAATGGGGCTTAAACCAGGGGATGAGTTTGAAATCAAGCTGGGATACAAGCATATTCACTTAAAGCAGCTTGATAGAGACGCTTCTGACCAAGATCTTGCGGAAGAATTATTATAGGTGGCTCACTACTAACTATTGAAGCATTATCTTTACTTCACTTAAATTTCATCGTTAGTAGGATGGGTCTCACTCTACATTCAGAGCATCTGATCAAGAGATTTGATCGTGTCACTTTGTGCTGATCTATAACTAGGCGAGCCTAATTTTTTGCAGTTGCCACTGCCAATTCTAGAGCTACTGAAATCTTTTGGCTGTTGGGGTTCTTTGCATTCTGAGGTTCTTTCTTCACAAGCACTTTTCGAGTAATCAGGAAAAGGCTGAGCCTCCCGGCGAGCCAGCAAACAAAGCCAAATCGGTTTTGACAAAATTCCCAACCCGATCTGAATGCTCGTTAAACTAAGTCCTGCTTACAGATTTGGATTTCGGCATCGTCTTAATTAAGCTTACCGGATTGAGCGGGTCAAGGCGGGTCAGGTTTGCTAAAGGGACTGAACGGGAAAGCTGAACCTGAAGCATCGAAAAATACCAGTTTTGGCGGTTAATCCAGGTTGTGGCGGTATTGAGATGTTCCAAGGTTGCCAGGGACAGCACAACTGCTCCACTTGGCTTTAAGCGAGTTTGACAAGAATCTAAGATTGAACAAAGCTGTCCGCCGCTGCCGCCAATAAACACCCGGTCTGGATCTGGCAGGGGGTTGAGCACTTCAGGTGCACTGCCATAAATGGGCGTGATATTTTCAACCCGAAATCGCTGGCAATTTTGTTGAATTATATCTAAGCCTGCCGCTGTTTTTTCAACTGCATAGATAGTTGCGGTTGAAACCAATCTGGCAGCTTCGATCGCGACTGAGCCTGTGCCAGCACCAATATCCCAGATCACCTGTCCCGGTTGCAAGTCTAGCTCCGCCAAGGTTAAAACCCTGACCTCCCGTTTGGTCATTAGCCCAGGTCGGTCAGCAAAACTAAGAAAATGCTGGTCGGGTAGCCCCAGGATCGGCAGTGTGGTTAAATCTGACTGCTCAAAGTTGGGATCGGTTCGGTGTAAAACCACAAGATTTAAGGGGGCAAAGCTTTGATCCTCTAACTGTTCAGGAGTTAAAGCGGTGATTGTTTCCTCAGGACTCCCCAGGTTCTCGCAAACCCAGCACTGATAATGGCTCGGGAGATCGAGCGATCGCAGCAGTTGAGCAATCGCCGCTGGCGTATTGGTGGGATCGGTCAAAACAGCAATTTTCTCAATCTCTTGCCGCAGGGCCTGGATCAGTTGCTCCAAGGAGCGCCCATGGGCGCTGATCACCTGAGCATCCTGCCAGGGAATTTTAATCCGGCTAAAAGCAAGCTGAACCGCACTCAGGTGGGGATGAAACGTAACCTGCTGGGCCGAAAACTCCGCCAGCACCCGGCGCCCGAGGCCAAAAAATAGCGGATCTCCAGAGGCCAGAATCACGGCGGAGGCTTGGGGATCTGCGGTTAGTTTCTCTTTAAGGCTTGCCAAGACTAAGACAAAGTCTCCGAGCCGGAGGCGCTCCCCCGGATGATTGGGAAAATAACTCAGGTGGCGATCGCTGCCCACCAGGAAATCAGCCTCCGCCACTAGCTGCGCCACCGTCTCGGTTAACCCGGCTGCGCCCTCAAGACCAATGCCCACCACATGTATCAGCGTCATTGCTAAGATTGCCAGGCCAGGGTAAGCAGGGCATTGACAATTGCCGCGGCCACGGGCGAGCCACCCTTGCGACCTTCTACCCGAACCTGGGGGAGATTGGTTTGAGCAAGGGCGGCTTTAGATTCAATCACTGAGACAAAGCCCACCGGAGCCCCAATCACTAGGGCCGGTCTCTGGGAACTAGGTTGAGTTTGAAACTGTTCACACAGCGCCAGCAGGGCGGTGGGGGCATTCCCAATCACATAGATCCCCGTGGGAAAGCGCTCAAGACAATGCAAAAGTCCTGTTTCAGTGCGGGTTTTTCCGGGGAGGGGGACTGTAACCTGTTCCACAGCAGAAATCAAGGGGTTATTAAAGGTCTGCTGCACCAGGCCCCTAATGCCCTGCTTGACCATACTGACATCAGTGATAATTGGGCATCCTTGGCCCAAGGCCGCGATCGCGGTGGCTATCACATCGGGGCTAAATCGGATCAGTTGCTTAAACTCAAAATCTGCGGTGCTATGGATTACCCGCTGTACCACCGCATATTCATCCGGGTTGAATTCATGCTCGCCAATTTCTTGATCGATCAAGGCAAAGCTTTGTTTTAAGATAGGGTGAACTGACAGGGGGATTGAATTCACTTTTTCGCCAGCAACTTATTCGTCCGCTATAGTATGCCAGTCTACCTTTACTGGGGTGAAGATGAATATCGACTCGGACGTGCTGTGCAATCCCTACGCGATCGCATTCTTGACCCCGGTTGGACCAGTTTTAACTACGATAAGATTGCTGCAGAACAAGCCGAGGCGGTAATTCAAGGTCTTAATCAAGCCGTCACTCCCCCCTTTGGTGGCGGCGGACGGCTGGTTTGGCTAGTGAATTCGGCTCTTTGTCACCGCTGTTCTGAAGATCTACTAGCAGAGCTAGAGCGCACGCTGCCCCAGATTCCAGCCAACGCTCACCTGCTTCTTACCTCCCAGAGTAAGCCTGATGGCCGCAGCAAGTCGGTGAAGCTGTTGCAAAAATATGCCCAGACCAAGGAATTTTCGCCCACCGCCCCTTGGAAAACGGAACAACTGATCCAGGATGTCAAGCAAGCTGCCCATCAACAAGGCGTGTGGCTCACCCCTGATGCAGTAGAGCAATTAACTGAAGCTGTGGGCAATAACGGGCGGCAATTGTTTATGGAGTTAGAAAAGCTGCGCCTCTATGCCTCTACTCAAGGTGCTTCACAGCCCCGCCCCCTGGATGCTCAAGCTGTGGCGATGCTTGTAGGGGTTACGACCCACAATAGTCTGCAGCTAGCAGATGCGATTCGCCGAGGAGAAACCGCCCAGGCCCTGGCCCTAGTCGCAGAACTAATTAATCAAAATGAGCCACCCCTGCGAATTGTTGCAACTTTAACCAAGCAATTGCGAACATGGTTGTGGGTCAAGGTCATGGTCGAAGCCGGGGAGCAAGATGAACGAGCAATTGCCCAGGCCGCCCAGGTTAATAACCCAAAGCGAATTTATTTTCTGCGTCAGGAGGTGCGAACCTTAACCCTGCCTCAACTCCAGCAGACGCTTCCCTGCCTGTTAGATTTAGAAGTCAACCTAAAACAGGGAGTCGAGCCGATTTCAGCCCTGCAATCAGCGGTAATTGCCTTGAGTCAATCCTGCCAGACTTGCCAATCCCGGCAAGTGGTTGGTCGGTGATAAAGTTTGCTTTTTGCTGGAACTTCTGCGGCCTAGAATGATTCAAAACTATTAAGTCCGATGATGTTCTATGTTTACTTAGCGCCCTGTTGATCATGCTAAATTTTGCTCAAGGTAATTTTAAGGAGGCTCGGAGCCGTTGGGTATCTCGGGCTTCGTTAATTGGCACCCTGTCGGCGGTGGGGGTATTGTCAGGTTGGGTTCCTGGCTTGTCAAAAGATTTCTCTACGGTTGTCTTTGAGGCAACTGCCCAAGCTCAATCCAGTAGTCAGGTCACGAAGTATGCTCGGGCGGTCCTTGATATGGAGCCGCTGCGTCAATCATCCTACCGAGAATTCACGCGACTAACCGGGGGAAACATTCCCACCGAAGCCTGCCGACGGGGAGGGTTGCCCAACGATGTTGAATATGTCTGTAAGCGCTTTTTTAGTCGGTCGGCTGAAATCATTGAAAAAAATGGTTTATCGATCGGCGAATTTAATAGCATTACTAGCAAACTTCAGCGGGACGGCAGCCTTAAGCAGCGAATCCAACAAGAGTTAATGCGGCTGCAGTAGTTGCACAGTTCTTTGACCCTAGATCAGGGTAAATCATACCCCCCGGTTCTAGGGAAACTTTGTGTATGGAAGCACCTAACCACCCTGGAGAGATCATTGCCGACCAGTATCAAGTTAAGGCTGTGCTGGGCCAGGGGGGAATTGGCACCACCTATGAAGCTCAAGATCTCCATAATCACGGCCAGTCAGTAGCGCTTAAAGCTCTTTCCCTGCAACACATGCAGGACTGGAAAGTTCTGGAGTTGTTTGAGCGGGAAGCGCGGGTTTTGTCTCACCTGCACCACCCAGGAATTCCCCGCTATCTAAACTCCTTTCAAGTTGATACGCCCCAAAATCGCTACTTCTACCTCGTGCAGGAACTAGCACCGGGAGAATCTTTGGCAGCCCTAGTAGAGAGGGGCTGGCATGGAGATGAAGTTGAGCTGCGGGATCTGGCAACCCAGGTGTTAGAGATTTTAATCTATCTCCACGGCCTTGCCCCGCCGGTAATCCACCGGGATATTAAGCCAGAGAACCTTATCCGCCGCCGCGACGGGCAGATCTATTTGGTTGACTTTGGCTCTGTCAAAACCACTTATCGAGATACGTTACTCCGCAGTGGCACAGTGGTTGGCACCTATGGCTATATGGCTCCGGAGCAGTTTCGAGGTCAAGCGGTCCCGGCTACAGACTTATATGGACTGGGAACCACCCTGCTATTTTTGCTAACTGGGCAATCCCCGGCTGAGTTGCCCCAACAACGGCTTAAGCTAGATTTTCGGGCTCAGATCCACGTCTCATCCTGGTTGGCTAACTGGTTAGAGAGAATGGTAGAACCAGTGATTGAAGATCGCTTTACCTCTGCCCAGGAAGCATTAAGCGCTTTACGCCGGAAACAGACTGCGCCTCAGGCATTGGTTAGGCATCGCCAACCCGCTGGCAGTCGAATTAAGTTGACCAGAACCCCTCAGCGCCTGAACTTAGACATTCCTCCCCTGGGGTTTCAACCCCAGATAATCCCGCTACTAGGGTTTACCCTGTTCTGGAATGGATTTATCTTTTTTTGGACCACCTCGGCGATCGCTATTGGGGCCCCTATATTCTTCCCGCTGTTCTCAATTCCTTTTTGGTTCATTGGGATTAAACTGCTCACAGGGGTCTTGTTTAGCGTGGCTGGGCACACCCACCTAGAAATAAATCGGCAAAAATTTCAGATTCAGCGTTCTTGCCTGGGCTTCAGTCGAGAAATCAAGGGAAAAACCACCGACATTGACCAGGTGAAACTTAAGATCAGCCATACCCAGAACCGCCAAAAAATGACCGCTTTAGCAGTGGTAGCAGGAGTCCGAACCCATCAGTTTGGCTCAAATATGACCCGTTCCGAGCAGGAATGGTTAGTGCAAGAACTATCAGATTTTTTGGGCTGCGCTGAGGGATCAGTTCACTCAGAAGTCTGAGCAGAAATACTAAAGAAAAAAGGGCAGCCTGTACAGACTGCCCTTAAACGGAGTGAGAGGATCAAATAGCTAGAAAGCCGTTCTAGAAGCTGAACGTGGTGCGAACAGTACCGACAAAGATCGTGTCATTGTCAGCATTATGCTCTGGGTTAAAGATGGCTACCACCCCTGGGGTAATAGCAATGTTGTCAGTAACCTTAAACTTGTAAAGACCTTCTAGATGATAAGAAGTGTCTGGATCTTCATTCCCAACGATCGAGTTATCAATTACCTTCGGTGGCTGACCAAAAATAATTGCGCCCAGGTTGCCCTCGCGCCCTAGATCAGGAAAGTTTAAGGCCACAGCATAGTTAAAAAGGTCGGCATTCTCATCCGGCCCGGTTTCAGATCTAACAAAGGAGTAGCCAGCCCAACCGGTGAGGGCAAACCGGGAACTGGGCTGAAACAAAGCTTCGACTCCGGCATGGTCCCCAGAGGTAGCAACATCGTTTCCAAAGGGACGCCTAGCTAACTGACTGCCGGTGGAACCGGTCATGTTTACATTACCAATTTCGTCGTAGGAACGAACGTAGGTTAAACCGAGTCCAAAAGCGTCGGTGGGAGTAAACCCCAGTTGAGCTAGGGCGGCATAGCTGCCACCAATCAAACCCCCTTCCCCAGCAGCTGCCTCTTGGGCGTTATCAGCGAGGTAACCAAGGCCAAGATTGAATTTGTCAGCCAAATCATAGTTGAACATCAAGCCGGCACCTTCACCTTGACGATAAATTGGGTTGTAGCGTCCAAATCGAGAAATGGCTCCTGAGCCACTGCTTTCTAGATAGGGATTAAAGGTTTCAAAGCCGTCATTGAACTCCGTGTTAAATGCCGCTGCGTAAACAGTGGCTCGCTCTCCAACTGGAAAGCGATAGTAAAAGTCATCTAGCTCGAAGACGTTACCATCATTGCCGTCAAACCCCAGGCGGGTCATGTTGGTGCCGGTAATATCCGTATCATAGGGTTCAAAGTTTCTTGCCTGCAAACGGACTCTGAGTCTATCTTCACCCGTGAAGCTGGTATCAAAGTTGAGGCGGACTCGATTAGCTAAAACCACCTGCTCATTGATCTCTCCCGCCGAGCCAGCGACTTCCCCTGGCTCAACCGCAACATCGCCTCCAAAGGGATAAGCCAGGGCAAAGATTGCCTCGCCACTTAGCTTGGT
>JBGTDP010000323.1:0-15274 GCA_041748255.1 Thermosynechococcaceae cyanobacterium
GCTCCAAAGTCTGTGCCAGCATGAAAGCGGCTAGAGCCCAAAACCGGATGCAGCCGCCAGCCGAAGGGACTGGTGATCGGACCCCGGCTAGGATAACCCATTTGACCGGTTCCATAGGCCACAACTCCACCCTGTTGGGTCCGGAGGGCTTGTCGATACTGAATCCACGCCGTCAAATTTTGGGAGTCTTGAGCAAGCTGGTCTTCAGCCGCTTCTAGCGCTCGGCGATTGGTGTTGAGACGGGTCAAAAGCTTTTGGTGCACCTCTGTTTGAGACTTGAAGGTTTGCCTACGACTCAGAAGCTGCTCCCTGAGCAAGGCAATTTGATTTTTTTGCCCCTCAATCTGAGTCTTTTGACTATTAATCCCCTCCGCCTGGGTTTTAAGGCCGACGAGTTGTTTCTGATCTGCCTCATAGACCCGCTTAAGCTGATAGCGCCGGGACAAAAACTGATTCAGGGTCTGGCTTTGCAGAAGGGTCATCCAACCACTGGCGGTGGGCTGCCGCTGCAAAAAGCGCAGTCGGGCCACGGTGGCGGCTCTTTTTTGCTCGTAGGCATCTTCAGCCGCCGCTAAATCAGTGGCTAGCTGCTTTAAATTCTGATTTGCCTGCTCAAGCTGGGTTTCACTGACTTGAATTTGCTGGTTGTTCATCTGCGTATTTTGCTGCAGACCCTTGAGTTGCTTTTCAGTCAACCCTTCTATTTGCCGGAACCTTTCTTTCTGCTCAGTCAGACCTGTGCGGTACTGATCGACTTTTTGCTGCCACTGTTGTAATTTATCGACTGAGGAGGGCATTGGCGTTTGGGCTGCCAGCGGCGGCAATGCTCCTAGAAATAGCGTTAGCAGTACTCCCAAACCTAGGAGCACAAACATTGTCCGCCACCGAGTTGCCAAGCTCGATCGCAGGCGTTTAAGTGTTAGATGCCGCCACGTGGGCTTCCGAGTTACAGGAATAAAATAATCCTCCTCAGCCCTCAGTTGCAGAATTAGGGCAATTGTCAAGCAGGAACGAGAAATTACTGTATCAGCAACCCCTGCCCAAGGCAACTACTTGCTGCCTTTGCCTGACTGCTCAGGTTGATACCGCCCCCGAACCCTGGTTACAGGTAATCGTTTAAGGCTGCTGCAAAATCAGCCCCAGAGATTGAGATACAATATGAGCCCACAGGGGCTTATTGGGTTTAATTATGCAGTCGGTTGTGATTCCGGTTCAGTTGCCGCAGCAGGCCTATGAGGTTGCGATCTCCGCCGGGGGTCTAGCGCAGGTTGGCAGTTGGTTGCGTCAGGCTGAATCTGCGGCCTGCTTTGGGCAAAAAATCCTGGTTGTCTCGAATCCGCAGATTTTTCGCCACTATGGTCAAACGGTCTCTGGTTCCCTGATCCAGGCTGGGTTTGAGGTGGCCGATTGTATTCTCCCAGCCGGAGAGCGCTACAAAACCCTCAAAACAGTGCAGAAAATTTATGATCATGCCCTAGAAAATCGGCTGGAGCGCAGCTCAACAATTCTGGCCTTGGGTGGGGGAGTGATTGGGGATATGGCAGGATTTGCCGCCGCCTCCTGGTTGCGGGGGATCAATGTTGTTCAGGTGCCAACGTCTTTGCTAGCCATGGTCGATGCGGCCATTGGCGGTAAAACAGGGGTCAATCATCCCCAGGGGAAGAACTTGATTGGTGCCTTTCACCAACCTCGCTTAGTTCTAATAGACCCGGAGGTTCTACAGACGCTCCCCCCTCGGGAGTTTAGGGCCGCAATGGCTGAGGTGATCAAATACGGGGTAATTTGGGACCCGATACTTTTTGAGCAACTTGAAGCAAGTCAGCGCTTGGATCATCTGCGCTACCTTTGTGCCCCATTGCTGCAAGCAATCTTGGTGCGCTCCTGTCAAGCCAAAGTTGACGTGGTCACCAAAGATGAAAAAGAGTCTGGCCTCCGAGCCATCCTCAATTATGGGCACACGATTGGGCATGCGGTTGAGAGTCTGACCGGCTATCGGCAGATTAACCACGGTGAAGGCGTTGCTTTGGGGATGATTGCTGCTGGGCAGATTGCCTTGACGCTGAACTTATGGAGTGCAGAAGATTTTCAGCGTCAGTTGAGTTTGATTCAAAAAGCTGGGCTGCCAACCCAGTTACCCCCAAATTTAGATTTGGCCGGGATATTGCCAGCCTTAAAAACCGATAAAAAAGTTCAGTCCGGGCAAGTTCGGTTTATTCTTCCTAGCCAAATTGGGGCTGCCCAGATTGTCAATCAGGTTCCATCTGAGGTGATTATGCGATCGCTCCAGCAGATGCAGCAGGATACGATCCCTGATTCCCATTGAGAAGGATGATATTAGCCAGTCGTCGCTAGTTTTGGCACCGAGAGCTGACGCAAAAAGTGTAGAATCTCCCGGTTAACCCTGCCTGGAACTTCCTGTTGAGTCCAGTGACCACATTCTGGGACAAGCTTGAGCTTGAAGGGCGCCTGAACCATAGTTTCTAGACCCTTAGCTAGGGTGGGGCTGAGCACTGTATCTTCCTTGCCCCAAAGCACTAAGGTGGGAATTGTGATTGGACTAGTAGAGCGGCTCAAGTTTTGCCACCAGGTCTGGGGAGACAGCAACTGTCGGTAGGAACTTGCCACCGCCGAGGCTCCTGTTTTTTCTAGGGCAGCTTGATAGATCCGCAGGGTTTCGGTTGAAAAAGCGCCTTTGCGAATTGCCTGCTTTAGAAATAAATTCTCTAAAAATTCCTTGGGATTGCGCTGGATCAGCCATTCATAGAGGCCAGGAACCTGAGAAGCCAGGATATGCCAGTTATGCCGAATTTGCTCAAAATTACTTGCTAACTGACTCAGTAAGTGTTGGGGATGAGGCGCATTCAGGATCACCAGCCGATCCAACGATTGGGGAAATCGCTGGGCTAGATGCCAGGCAATCAAGCCACCCCAGTCATGGCCGACAATATGTGCCCGCTGATAGCCCAGGGCGGTAATTAACCCCTGAATATCTTGGCTCAAGGTGTCTAAGTCATAGCCATGCTTGGGTTGATCAGAATCATTGCACCCGCGCAGATCAGGGACAACTACCTTAAAGTGTCGCGCGAGGGCCGGGATTTGATAGCGCCAGGAGTACCAAAACTCTGGAAAGCCATGCAACAGGAGAACTAAATCTCCTTGTCCTTGGGTAACACAGTGAAGCTTGATCTGGTTTGTCTGCACAAACTGATGCTGCCAGCGATCAGGGGGGATCATTTCGGCAAAATTGGCCTAGTTAAGAGATGCAAGCTTGCACAAATCATCTTCCTGACTAGCATTCCGGCAGCAGAAAATTAGGTAAGCACAAGTGTATCTAAGATAACACTTTGTAACGACTCCAGCTTGGCACCAATACTTTAGCCAGCCCAAGCATCCCAGCGATTAGCGCTGGTCTGAGTCTCTGTCAAATCCTATCCAACCAGGGCCGGATCTCGGGAGGATTGATCTTGATACTTGATCAAATTTGCTAAATCCTGAAGCTGACTGATCGCCTCTGCCCCCTCAAGCTTCATTAGCTCGCGATCGTCGCGCATCTCAGTCCAGGTAATCCCATAGTCGGAGACCAGAAATCGGATTAGATGGTTGTTGTCCAGACCGACCATGAAAGAAGCGCTATTCATCTGGCCGCCACAGGTATAACAGGAAGCCAAGTAGCCTTTACGCTCTAGCACAATTGCCAGAGCCTGGAGGTTCATCACCAGGTCATGAACAAATTGTCTATGTTGGTCTGCAAGGCGTAGAAACATTCTAGTCTCCCACTTATCACACTTTTCTTATTATCGTACTTTGATTCTAGACGCTTTTAGAGTTTTTTAAGGTTTTATACTCAACAAAAAACTTATAGGTGTCATAGGTAAATCGAAAGTTTTGCTAGATCTCCCCAAATCCAACTCAACATAGCTGATGTTGAAAACAGAGAAAGTATCCTCAACCACAGTCCTTAGCAGTTTTAGTCGTGCTTGCCTGGTGGAGATATTTACCGGCCTCACCCTGGCGGGGCAAGTTAGATGCTGCCAAGTAAACCGTTGCGGGGATACCCGGCTTTAAGTCTTAAAGGGGGTAAGTTAACTCTAAACTAGAGTTTAGGCGGGTTATTTAGGTGACCCGAAGCAATTTAACGCAAGTATGGAGAAGTACTCTAAATGACCCGGTCCCCCCAGAATGTCCCTCGTCTGCTACGGGCTGCTCGTGGTGAGGTGCTAGAGCGTCCGCCCGTTTGGATGATGCGGCAGGCGGGGCGTTATATGAAGGCCTACCGAGACCTGCGGGAGAAATATCCTTCCTTTCGCGATCGCTCTGAGATTCCGGAGGTGGCAATTGAAGTTTCCCTGCAACCCTGGCGAGCCTTCAAACCAGATGGAGTAATTTTATTTTCCGATATTGTCACCCCTCTACCGGCCCTGGGAATTGAAATGGACATCGCCGAGGGGAAAGGACCGGTTATCAACCCGCCGATCCGTACCCAGGAGCAAGTGGATAACCTGCGGCCCTTTGAGCCAGAGGAGTCCCTACCCTTTATCCGGGAAATTTTGCAAGCCCTGCGCCAGGAAGTGGGTGACCAAGCAGCAGTGCTGGGATTTGTCGGCGCCCCCTGGACCTTGGCTGCCTATGCAATTGAGGGCAAAGGCTCCAAAACTTATTCAGTGATTAAGGGGATGGCTTTCTCGGAGCCAAAGATGCTCCATCAGTTTTTGTCAAAACTGGCCGATGCGATCGCAGTTTATGTTCGCTACCAAATTGACAGCGGGGCTCAGGTGGTGCAGATGTTTGATTCTTGGGCTGGGCAACTAAGTCCCCAAGACTATGAAACCTTTGCGTTGCCCTACCAGCAGCAAGTTGTGCGCCAGGTCAAACAGACCCATCCAGATACACCACTAATTCTCTTGGTCAGCGGCAGTGCCGGATTGCTGGAGCGCATGGCAAAATCCGGCGTTGATATTATTAGCGTTGACTGGACAGTGGACATGGCAGAGGCCAGAGCAAGATTAGGGGATCTAAAAGTCCAGGGCAATATGGACCCTGGCGTCCTATACGGTTCCCAGGATTTTATCCGGGAGCGGATTTTAGATACGATTCGCAAAGCCGGCAATCAGGGTCATATTATGAATCTGGGTCACGGAGTTTTGCCTGGCACCCCGGAAGAAAATGCCGCCTTATTTTTTGAAACCGTCAAACAAGCTGATCAATTGTTATCGGTGCATGCCTAAATTAGCTTTCAGTGACGATGAATGCTAAGAATCCAGAAGTTGAATTGCTAAGCGGTTATTCTCTATAAATGTCCCCCAAACGGATTTTAGTCACCGGCGCCAGCGGCTGCATCGGGCATTACTTGGCTGAAGCGTTGATCCAGCAAACGTCCCATGAGCTGTTCTTTCTGGTGCGGAACCTGGCAAAGGTGCAGTTTGATTTCAAAGCCCGCCCTGATATTACCTTAATTGAAGCTGATTTACGGGAGATCGGGCAGTTTCAAGAGCTATTATCAACGGTCCACTGCGCTATCCTCGCTGCTACCCTCTGGGGAGGCAGGGAAGAAACCTTTGAGATTAATGTTGATAAGACCCTGCAGCTGATCCGGTTACTCAATCCCGATGTTTGTCAGCAGGTAATTTACTTTTCAACAGAGAGTGTTCTTGACCGGAACAATCATCTTCTGTCGGAGGCCGGTAGCCTTGGCACTGATTATGTCCAGTCAAAATACGCTTGCCTGCAGCAAATTACCCAGCTCAAAACCCAGATTCCGATCACTACTGTTTTTCCCACCTTGGTTTTTGGGGGAGATCAACACAAGCCCTACTCCCATCTCTCAGCCGGCTTACCGGAGGTTTTGCGTTGGGTCGATCTGATCTGCTGCTTTAAGACTGACGGTAGCTTTCACTTTATTCATGCCCAGGATATCGCTCAAGTCGTTTGCTATTTAGTCGACCACCCAGACTCGGAGCGACCGGAATGGCTGGTGTTGGGCAACTCGGCCCTAACGGTCAACCAATGTGTCGAGCAACTGTGTGCCTACCTAGGCAAGCGAATTTACTTTCGGATTAATCTTAGCCGCTGGCTGGCGGATTTAATTATCAAGCTATTCAAAATTCAAATGGCTGATTGGGATCGATTTTGTTTAACTTATCGCCACTTTACCCATCAAGCCCCAGTCAGCCCAGCTTCCTTTGGGTTGCCAAACTACTGTGACACCTTTGCCGATGTTTTACGGGTGAGTGGGGTTCCTGGCTTAGCCGCGCAGAAAAAAATTCCTCAAGCCCCTTAAAGTCAGAACTTGAGAGAGTTATAAAGCTATAGAAGCAATCCCTAAGAAGCTAAGGCAACCTCAACCATCTGCTGAAGTTCTCCCTGCTGATAAAGCTCAATTAAAACATCGGACCCACCAACAAACTCACCATTGATATAGACCTGAGGGATCGTCGGCCAATTGGAATACTCTTTGATCCCCTGGCGAATTTCGTAGTCTTCTAAAATATCGACCGTTGAAAAGGGAGCTCCGAGGCTATTGAGAATTTGAACGGTGTTGTTAGAAAACCCACATTGCGGCATTAACTTTGAGCCTTTCATAAATACCACAATTTTGTCTTGGCTCACCAAGGCATCAAGTCGAGACTTTAATTCTGGGGTCATGGTTTTTACTCTGATTAAGTGGGTAGATTGTCAAAAATTCTTTCAAAATCAACACCAGGTTGACCTTAAGCAACTGGCTGGCCGACTGCTTCCCAACCTTTAGGGGTATAGGTTTTTAGAGCCAGGGCATGAACCTGTTCAGCAGCGATCGCATTTTGAACGGCGGCATAGACCATTTGATGTTGTTGTACCAGCCCCTTACCCTCAAACAACGATGAGACAACAACTGCTTGATAGTGGTCACCGCCGCCAGTTAGATCTTGAACCTGTACCTGGGCATCCGGCATTGCCGCCTGAATCATTGTCTTAAGCTCATCCGGATTGATCACACAAATACCTCACTTAACTGAATCTAGGTCTTGATCCCAACTTAAAACAACCCCTTGAAAGATCCCTAGGAGCCGAAAATTGGGTCGCACTGCTTTTAATTTAACAACTCTGACTCAGAGATTGCTGGCTCGTTTAAAGTTCTAGCTAAAATCCAGCTAAGGCTACAGCGATCCAGCAAAACCCTATTCTTGATATTCTACTAGCTGATCTTGCCAGATAGATTAAGGGGAAGGTTGAACTGGCTGGTCTGGCGGCACGAGCTGTGGGGGTGCTTCCTGCTGAGGTGCTTCCTGCTGAGGTACTTCTTGCTGAGGTGCTTCTTGCTGAGGTACTTCTTGCTGAGGGGGTGGGGGGGCAGGCGGCTTGCTGCTGGGGCTCGGCCGAGTATAGGGAGTATCAACAAACCCAATTTCTAGTAACTGCTGATAGGCTTTTTGGCCTAAATCACGGGTTGGCTTTTGGCTGCTAATAATCTCAACCAGTAAAGGAATGGCCTGTCCCGGTTGATTTTGAACCCGATGCACCAATGCAAGCTGGTAGGTGGCATTGTCTCGCATTTGGGCGGCATCTAAAGCCAGTTTGCGCTGACTATCTGAAACTTTGTTGTCAATGCCTAAAAAGCTGGAGGTTAGCGTCTGATAAAAATTTGACAATTGATTATAAGCTTGACGCGCTTCTTGGAGCTTTTTAGCAGCAACCGGGTAATTTTGGGATGAGACCGCTGCTTCAGCTTCAGACATCAGCCTTTTAGCTCCTGCCATCGTTAAAGATGTTTGATCAGAAACCGTCGGACTTAAGGTATCTAGATTAGCTGGGGTTTCACCCTGCTGGGGAGGTGTTTGGGCATTAACACCGGCAGAAAAGAGCATTCCCAATCCCACTAGTGTGGGAACCGAAAGACTTCTTGTGAGCCAACGTAGGTGACTAGTTGCAAAAGCAATCATGAAGTAACTCTATTAGGTGTAATAAGATTTGAGTGGATTTAAGCTTCGGGTATCTTATCATTCATCTAGCCTTCTCAAGCCCTGGCTTAGTAACCCTCACTTAGCGCCAATTCACAGACTGACTTCACCCCTAAGAAGTTCCCTGATCAAGCAAATACCTGCGCCGCAACAGGGTTAATTGAAAGATTGAGCCATCGTCTCAACTTACAGATCTCGTTGGAAGCACCATTGATCAAATCAGCTCTTAAGCAGCGCCATGGTTGACCTAGCCCCCAATTCACATCTTGATCCAATTCACCATCGCCGCAGGCACCTTCGGCAGCAGCGACGGCTGAAACTGCTGCAGGCAGGGTGGCGAACCTTGGCAATTATCAGCCTTGCCGGTGGCTTGGTTTGGGCAGCTACTTTACCGGAGTGGACCATTCGCCAGCCAAAGCAGGTTTTAATTCGGGGCAACAAACACCTGGCAACCAAAACCATTCAAGCTTTTCTGCCGCTCTCTTATCCCCAGTCTTTGCTGCGGCTGCCTTTAGAAAAAATTTCCCACACCCTGGAGTCAAATACACCGGTCGAGAAAGTTACCGTGACCCGACAACTATTCCCCCCCAGGCTCACCGTTGAGGTTCAAGAACGCGATCCGGTTGCCGTGGTCCGATGTGATCGCTGTACACTGCAACCTTCTGGTTCAAACCTGCCTAAACTCGGACCTACGGACCTTTGGCTGATGGATGGACAAGGCATTTTGATCCCGATTGAAAGCTATCCGTCTCTAAAAAAGTCTGGCGATGTTCCAAAGCTGAGGGTTAGCGGTCTCTTGAGGCAACCGCAGTCCAGACCTAGCCCTCAAGACCAAAGCACACCGGTGGAGATAGATCCGCAGCGGCAAACGCAGTGGCCGCAGATCTATCAAACCTTGGCTCAAAGTCCTGTTAAGATTTCTGAAATTGACTGGCGAGACAAAAATAATATGATTCTAGCGACAAGTCTGGGCAAGGTTTATTTAGGGGCTGAGCGGGATAAATTGCCTCAACAGCTAGAAGTATTGGATCAAATGCGTAACTTGCCAAATTACGTGAATCAAAATCAACTGATCTATATTGATCTAAAGAATCCAGATCGGCCGCTTGTCAAAGTGAAAAATCAACCCTTAGGAGTAAGCAAAAAATAATTAACCTCACGCTTTATAGATATCCAGGCTACGCTTGAGAACTTCATCCTGACAAGCCTTTGGCAGCCGTGCTTTAACAGTATTTGTCGTCGTATTAAGATTATTGGTTTTTCTGGTAACTTACCCTATAGTGAGTTAGAAATACCCAGGGTTAGATTTGTTGTTTACGCTGTCTCCCAATGACCTTGAATAATAAGAACCAAATTGTGACGCTAGATAATAAAGTAGAGCTGGAGCAAACTCACTGTAACTCTGAGGGAGCATCGGAGTTTTCAGTTTTGGCCCAAAACTCTAACCCATTTGGTCACGCTGGGTTGCATATGAATGAAAAACACGATTCGAATGGACTTTTCTCCGAAGAAGCCAGGAGTAACGACATTGTGCTAGACAGCACAGCCAGAATTAAGGTGATTGGAGTCGGCGGTGGGGGAGGGAATGCCGTTAACCGGATGATTGCCAGCAGTGTTTCGGGGGTTGAATTTTGGTGTTTGAATACAGATGCTCAAGCGCTGTTGCAATCTGGGGCCCAAAAGCGCCTTCAGGTGGGACAAAAGCTAACCCGGGGGTTAGGGGCAGGGGGCAATCCAGCGATCGGTCAAAAAGCAGCTGAAGAATCTCGGGAGGATCTGACCGCCGCTTTGCAGGGGGCAGACTTGGTGTTTATCACTGCCGGCATGGGCGGCGGTACCGGTACCGGTGCCACTCCAATTGTGGCTGAAATTGCTAAAGAAGTGGGGGCCTTAACCATTGGTGTGATTACGCGTCCGTTTACCTTTGAGGGGCGGCGGCGCATCCATCAAGCAGATGAAGGCATTGCCGCCTTGCAATCGCGGGTAGACACGTTGCTTGTGATTCCCAACGATAAAATTTTATCGGTTATTTCTGAGCAAACCCCGGTTCAGGAAGCCTTTAAAGTTGCCGATGACATTCTTCGCCAGGGGGTTCAGGGTATCTCCGATATCATTACCATTCCGGGCCTGGTCAATGTGGACTTCGCCGATGTCAGAGCTGTAATGGCCGATGCTGGCTCAGCAATGATGGGAATTGGCCTTGGATCTGGTAAGTCAAGGGCCCGCGAAGCTGCCATGACGGCGATTTCTTCTCCTCTCCTGGAGTCCTCAATTGATGGTGCCCAAGGTGTGGTCTTTAACATAACTGGCGGCAACGATATGACGTTGCACGAAGTTAGCACGGCGGCTGAAGTCATTTATGAAATGGTTGATCCGGCGGCCAATATTATCTTTGGGGCTGTGATTGACGAGCGATTACAGGGAGAAATTCAAATCACGGTTATTGCTACCGGCTTTAGTGGGGATGCCCCAAGTGCCTCCTCCGAGAAAGCAAAGGTGAGCCAGAACAAGGGCCAGTCTGGGGCTGCAACTGGGGCTGCAACTGGGGCTAGTTCTCCAGCCCCTTCTGACAAGGGCAAAAACCCCTTGGATATCCCGGAATTTTTACAAAAACGGCGTCCAGCTCGGTAGCAAAATATCAGGCTTTCCGGTTCCTCCAGGTTTTTTCGTCTGAATCTCCTGCTTAAGAGGTTTTCAGAGTAGCCTGAAATGTTAAGATTTCGATGAAAGTTCTCAGGGAAAATGCTGTGATCCGTTCTGCAACCCTAACCCTTCAACCAACTCTGCCGTTAGTTGCTGAGAATAACCGTCTTAAGGTTTTATCAGGTTCGGCGAATACTCAGCTTTCTCAGGAGATTGCTCGCTACCTGGGCATAGACCTTGGCCCCATGGTCCGCAAGCAGTTTGCAGATGGAGAGCTTTATTTTCAGATTCAAGAGTCAATTCGCGGTTGCGATGTCTATTTAATTCAACCCACCTGTCGCCCCGTCAATGATCACTTGATGGAGCTGCTAATCATGATTGATGCCTGTCGTCGAGCTTCAGCACGCCAGATCACTGCGGTCTTGCCCTACTATGGCTATGCCCGAGCAGATCGTAAAACAGCCGGACGAGAATCAATTACCGCAAAGCTAGTGGCCAACTTAATTACCCAAGCTGGTGCTAGCCGGATTTTGGCGATGGATTTACACTCTGCCCAGATTCAAGGCTACTTTGATATTCCTGTTGACCATGTTTATGGGTCTCCAGCTTTGCTGAGCTACCTAGCCAGTAAAGACCTGCCTGATGTTGTCGTGGTCTCCCCTGATGTTGGGGGGGTCGCCAGAGCCCGAGCTTTTGCCAAAAAGCTGGATGATGCCCCCCTGGCAATTATTGATAAACGCCGCCAAGCCCATAATGTGGCAGAAGTGATGAATGTAATCGGGGATGTGAAGGGCAAAACTGCGGTTCTGGTGGATGACATGATCGATACCGGCGGCACCATCTCTGAGGCAGCCCGACTTCTGCGTCAAGAGGGAGCCCATCAGGTCTATGCCTGCGCCACCCATGCCGTCTTTTCTCCTCCGGCAGTTGATCGCCTCTCCAGTGGGCTTTTTGAGGAAGTGATTGTTACCAACACGATTCCGGTACAAGAAAAGGCTCAATTTGCCCAACTAACCGTTCTCTCCGTAGCCAGTGTGATTGGCGAAACGATTTGGCGTGTGCATGAAGATAGCTCCGTCAGCAGTATGTTCCGCTAGTTTGGGGGATTAAATAACTGCGGTACTGGGTAGAGGGCCTGAAGCTGAATGGCTTTAAAGATATATCTTGAATTGCTCTGGCACCAGGAAGAATTCACCAGAGGTTAAACCCTCAATTTCAACCCAACGGGCAGTCTTTTGCCGTTTGCCTTCGGCAAAAACCAGGTGATCTAGCTGATAAAAGGTTGGATCTGCAAAGTCGCACTCGTAAAGTTGAATCAGCTCATGCCCCGGCTGTTCATTAAACATGAACAGGTTCTCCAAGCAGCCAAGATAGCGGATATTGGTCAGGGCCGCTTGAATTTCTTCTTGAAATTCCCGCTCCAGGGCGGCTCGACTGGTTTCGCCAAAGTTGACGCCTCCCCCCATAGCCCGGTAAAAGGTGCGCTGCTGATGGGAGTTGTACCCCTCGGAGAGAAACACCCGATCGTGGTCGCGAATCAGAAATCAGACCCAGGGCTAGGACGCGAATTTGTTCAGGATCATGCATGGGGTTAGGAAGAGAGCCTCATAAGACTAATTGAGCTGGCCATCAGGGACAAAGCTAGAGCGGTTCCCGCCTGGAATTAGCCAATCTTCATTCTGCCCACCCACAAATAAGGTTTCAATCTGGACAAAATCTTGACTAAATTGTTGCAGGGCATTGATTAAGACATCTAAAGCGATCGCATCACTGGTTCCCAAGTCAAACCAACAGCGTGCCCAGACCCCCTCGTATTCGATATCTCCCATGTTGTGCATCAGGGCCATCAAGGTCTGATCCCCTGCTTCGGTTTCATAGTCCAGGTAGCTGAGCTCTAACCCGACTTCTTGAACTTGAAGGTTCTCGGCGTTGTATCCACCCAGTTTTCCTAAAAAAAACCAGGAGTTTAAGACTTCCTCCAGGTATTGCTTCTCCCGCTCAGAAGGGACTGTTTCAAACTCAAACCAAATCCATAGATCAAACGGATCAAATTCCCGAAATTGAACGTGCATAATTTCTGCTACTGTCTAATGCCTACTCGGGTGCAAACTGCCTCAACCTGATTAAGTCTGTCACAATTGAGGCAGATCTATTTGGTTTATTGGTAACTGACTCAATAGTCTCCCATGCTCTATCTTAAAAATTTAATTTACCATCCGGCTGCTGCTCCGATCCCGATTCTTAAGCAGATCAACTTAGATTTGGTGCCCCAACAGATGGGCTTGGTTATTGGTCCGAGTGGTTCTGGCAAAAGTACGCTATTAGAGATTCTCGCGGGTTTGGCAATGCCGACGGCGGGAGAGATTTTTTGGCGAGAGCAGGCCCTGACGAATGAGCATTTACAGCAATTGGCCGGTTTAGTCTTTCAGTTTCCGGAGCGGCATTTTTGCGGCGGGACAATTTTGGAAGAGTTGCGCTTGGGGCACCCAGAGCTAGGGGCAGAGCAGGTTAACCAGGCCCTAACAGAAGTAGGGCTGGATCACTTGCCCTTGCACACCTCTCCCCAATCCTTGAGCGGTGGCCAGCAGCGGCGGCTAGCCCTAGCTGTGCAGCTGATTCGGCAGCCCCACCTGCTGTTGCTGGATGAACCAACCGCTGGGCTTGACTGGTCGATGCGGCGGCAACTAGTCAATTTACTGGCCAAGCTAAAAACCCATTGGAGTCTGTTGATTGTCACCCACGACCCTGGAGAGTTGGTGGCGATCGCTGATCGCTGCTGGACCTTGAGCCACGGGGAGTTGGCTGCCGCTGATCCTCAAACCCTAGCCCGGCCGCCAGCTACGCCCCAGGCCAGAATTAACCTGGCAAGTCCCCACCCTGAAATGTCCACCTGGGAAACCTGATGACCCAGCCTTTAATTACTGTCACCGTGAAGCTGTTTGCCGCCTATCAAGAAGCCTACGGGGTACCGGAGCTAGTTTTAGAGCT
The DNA here is from genome assembly GCA_041748255.1 of Thermosynechococcaceae cyanobacterium. Lineage (GTDB taxonomy): Bacteria > Cyanobacteriota > Cyanobacteriia > Thermosynechococcales > Thermosynechococcaceae > JBGTDP01. The sequence continues at coordinate 13,566 of JBGTDP010000323.1, forward strand.
GCCCCAGGGCTCACCCGTTGGTAAGGTGGGCGATCTCCTGCGCGCAGAGCATCCAGAGCTGCAGCAATGGCAATCTCTGACTCGCTATGGGATTAACCTACAATTTGTTTCCCCTGAAACCCAATTAACACAGGGGGATCAAGTGGTTTTGATCCCACCCGTTAACGGCGGCTAGAATTCTCTAGGAACGGGGTCACAGATTAAGGCGAATAAACCTGAATCAAGTTCATAGCCGAACATCTCTGCCATATTTTTAAGTCTAGATTCCCCCTCCACTCCCTGCTGCTGTAGCCAACGGCTAAGGATAAAAATTTTGCTCATGATCAAGATATCCAAGGCTTCGGGATTGTACTGAACTCCTTCCTTGGCACTAAATTGGTGTGGCACCAGCATCGCAACGTAGCGGGCCAGCTCCCCGGCTCGCCAATCTAATAAAAACGGCAACCAGGGATAGAGGGCATCTAAGCGCACAAACCACAGCCGAATTTCTGGAATTTCAGAGAACTCTCGTTGATCCTCAGGGTCTTGGGTATATTCAAGCTTAAATTGGATAGCCTGTTCATGGTCTAGCAGGGTTTGGCTAGCTTCCCAGGCTTCAATGATTGTCTGGGCAGGAGCCAGATCTAAGGAATTCAAACAGGGGGCATTCAGAAGTATTGTCGTTGTCATTTACGAGGCAGTCCGGTCAAGGGAATAATTTAGCAGATACAGAATAATGTATTCAGAGCGGGTTCTAGCCGATAATATTCAGTCCTAAACCCTGGGAGGCATTAACCTCTGGCGACCCCCATGCTAGCGCCGGAAGCACCCCACCGATCCCAGACAAAAGCGGAAGCGGTTTGATTTTGCTTATCATAGAAGTAGTCCACCCTAGCTTTAAAGAGGATTTGCTTAAAAAGCTTGGCTAGATCTTAAGTCAGCCTCGTAGCTCTAAGCTTCTATTTTTAAGCTTTGTAGGTCTGACAAGTGGGAATCAACCCAGCATACTGATGTGTAGGGGGTAACCAGTCGTTTATTACCAATAGAGGTGAGTCGTGTTAAGTCCAAACCCTGGAACAATCCCAGAAAAGCCAATTCAGTCGTTAGAGGATGCCTTAGATCGCTGCCAAGGGTTAGGTATGCGCCTCAGCCGCCAGCGCAAGTTCATTCTAGAACTCCTGTGGCAGCAAGAGGAACATCTATCGGCCCGGCAAATTTATGACCGCTTAAACAAAGAAGGGAAGGAGATTGGTCATACCTCTGTTTACCAAAACTTAGAAGCCCTTTCTGAGTGCGGGATTATTGAATGTGTCGAACGCTCTGATGGTCGCCTCTACGGCAATATTAGTGATTCCCACAGCCATGTTAATTGCCTGGATACAAATCAAATTTTAGATATCCAAGTTGAGTTGCCAGCAACGCTGATTGAGCAAGTGGAGTCCCAAACCGGGATAAAAATCACCGATTATCGGATTGACTTTTTTGGTCATCGTCCCACTGCCCCTCAGGCTTAAAAAACTCAAACCCAGGCAGCGAGTGCCCAGGTTAAGTTGCCAAAATTCAGATTCAAAATTGAGTTCCAACCTAGGACTAGATGTGCTTTAGGCCAGGATAGGCAGTGATTACATCTTCCGAGGTTAGGGTGTCATCTTCAGCTTGTGGGGTCCAAAGAACTTCCAGGGCTAGGAGTTGCTCACTGGAGACCGCACCAAGTTGATTTAGAGCTTGAC
>JBGTDP010000324.1:0-5123 GCA_041748255.1 Thermosynechococcaceae cyanobacterium
TTGTAGGGCGAAGCGTGGCTCTCAGAGTGTGGATTAAAGTCCTAGTCCTGCAGATTGAATAGCAAAACTTCACCATGGCCGGGAACCCAACCTAGCCAAAGGTTTTCTGACTCTTGGCACAGCAGCAATGCTTGATCGTGACTATACGGGCTCGGAGAATTTAGCAGCTTTACCCAGGTCAAGGTTTCAAGCTCGGACTGGGGACAATCAATATAAGCGTTGATCGAGCTGGCAGGCGGATAAGCTGGCAGGCAGTCGCTCGCTGAGGATAAATGATAATTAAGTTTGACCATTTTAAAATCTAAGTCTTGAGGATTGGGCAAGTTGGTCTATGAGTAACAAAATTAAAATAATTTCTGTAATCTATGATACGAAATAAAATCTTTTTTGGGCAAGCATTTGTTTAACAAATTAACGGTCTCGTTAATGACGAGATTGGAAAAAGCTCTCTCAGCTAGAAAACCCTGCCTAGATCGGCCGCTTAATAGACGGGAACTTCTTAGCCGCTGACTCCCTCTAATCGACTAAAGTGGAGATTAGAAAAAGAAGCGATCGTGATAAAAGAGGTTTCGGTATGCATCTGAGTGAAATTACTCATCCCAACCAGTTGCACGGCCTATCTATTCATCAACTGAAGCAGATTGCCAGCCAGATACGGGAAAAGCATCTTCAAACCGTTTCTACTAGTGGTGGGCATTTGGGGCCAGGGTTGGGGGTTGTGGAGCTGACTTTAGCGCTGTATCAAACCCTTAATCTAGATCACGACAAAGTGGTTTGGGATGTTGGTCACCAGGCCTATCCCCACAAGCTTCTGACTGGTAGGTACGATCGCTTTCACACCCTGCGGCAAAAAGACGGGGTTGCCGGGTATTTAAAGCGCGAAGAAAATAAGTTTGATCACTTTGGGGCCGGTCATGCTTCCACCAGTATTTCCGCAGCCTTGGGAATGGCCCTGGCCCGAGACGCTAAAGGAGAGCACCATAAAGTTGTGGCCGTGATTGGGGATGGTGCCCTCACAGGTGGGATGGCTTTAGAAGCAATCAACCATGCGGGTCATTTGCCGAACACAAACCTGTTGGTGGTGTTGAATGACAATGAGATGTCTATTTCTCCCAATGTGGGCGCAATTCCGCGTTATTTAAATAAAATGCGCCTCAGCCCGCCGGTCCAGTTTTTATCAGACAATCTGGAGGAACAGTTAAAGCACCTGCCGTTTATGGGTGATGCCCTGCCCCCGGAACTGCGCCGGCTCAAGGAAGGGATGAAGCGTCTGGCGGTTCCCAAGGTCGGGGCTGTATTTGAGGAATTGGGCTTTACCTATATAGGCCCGATTGACGGGCATAATCTCCAGGAGCTAATGGCGACGTTTGAGGAGGCCCACCAGCATCAGGGACCGGTCTTAGTCCATGTGGCAACGGTGAAAGGTAAGGGTTACGCGATCGCTGAAAAAGACCAGGTTGGTTACCATGCCCAAAGCTCCTTTAACCTGATGACGGGTAAAGCTGCGCCTTCTAGTAAGCCCAAACCCCCAGGGTATTCAAAAGTCTTTGCTGAAACCTTAATTCAACTGGCAGCCGATAATTCCCGGATCATTGCGATTACTGCAGCAATGGCAACAGGAACTGGCCTAGATAAAGTCCAGGCAAAACTGCCCGACCAGTGTATCGATGTGGGGATTGCTGAGCAGCACGCAGTAACCTTAGCCGCCGGACTTGCCTGCGAGGGCATGCGTCCAGTGGTGGCAATCTATTCCACCTTCTTGCAACGGGCCTACGATCAAATTATCCATGATGTTTGTATTCAGAAACTGCCGGTCTTTTTCTGTCTAGATCGAGCTGGAATTGTCGGTGCAGATGGTCCTACCCACCAGGGGATGTTTGACATTGCCTACCTGCGCTGCATCCCCAATATGGTGGTTATGGCCCCAAAAGACGAGGCAGAGCTGCAGCGAATGGTGGTTACCGGCGTCAACCACACGAGTAGTCCGATTGCCCTGCGTTATCCTCGGGGGAACGGCTATGGGGTGCCGCTAATGGAAGAGGGTTGGGAACCCCTTGAGATTGGCAAAGGGGAACAACTACGCCACGGAGATGATGTGCTGATGCTTGCTTACGGTTCTATGGTCTATCCAGCCCTGCAGGCGGCGGAGATCCTAGGTGAGTATGGTATTGAAGCAACTGTGATTAATGCTCGCTTTGTGAAGCCTTTAGATACTGATCTGATTGTGCCGTTGGCAAAGCAAATTGGTCGGGTCGTCACCCTAGAAGAAGGCTGCCTAATGGGGGGCTTTGGTTCAGCCGTTGCCGAAGCGCTCCTAGATCACGATCTCCCCCTCCCAGTGACCCGAATTGGCGTCCCCGATCACTTGGTAGACCATGCCAAGCCCGATGAATCAAAGGCGGCCCTGGGGCTGACCAGTCCTCAAATCGCCGATCGCATTCGCACGCTAGTTCAAAAGCCTAAATCTAGCTATGTTGCACCTTAACGCTTGATTTTGAATATCATCCCCTGAGGTTTTATGGTGTCTGCATCTCCCCATCCGGTTTATCCCGTTATTTGGCAGCAGAACTGCGTGGTGCTGATTGATCAAACTCGGCTGCCAACCGAGTACACGGTCGTAGAAATCCGCCGCTCTGCAGACATGGCTGAGGCCATCCGCAGAATGATTGTTCGAGGTGCTCCGGCAATTGGCGTCGCTGCCGCCTATGGCATGGTCCTGGGGGCCCGGGAAGCCAACACTGCTGACCGTGAAACTTTCCTGACCCATTTAGAGCAAGTTGCTCAGCAGTTACGCCAGACCCGCCCCACTGCAGTGAACCTGTTTTGGGCGATTGAACGGATGCTAAAAACAGCCCGACAGACCCTAGGCTCCGTTGAGTCCCTACAAACGGTCTTGCTACAAACGGCCCAGGCGATCGCTGCTGAAGATCTACAAACCTGTCAAGCGATCGGTGACCATGGCTTAAAAGTGCTGCCCTCCTCACCAGAGAAGCTGCGAATTTTGACCCACTGCAATGCTGGGGCTTTGGCTACTGTTGGCTATGGGACCGCTCTAGGGGTCGTCCGCTCAGCATGGTCCGCTGGACGTTTGGCGCGAGTCTATGCCGATGAAACCCGTCCCCGCCTGCAAGGGGCCAAGCTAACCACCTGGGAGTGCGTGCAATCAGGAATCCCCGTAACGCTGATTACCGATGGCATGGCGGCCCATTGTATGCAGCAGGGCCTCATTGATGCGGTTGTAGTTGGAGCTGATCGGATTGCCGCCAATGGAGACACCGCTAACAAAATTGGCACCTACAGCGTCGCTCTCTGTGCCCAGGCCCATCAAATTCCGTTCTTTGTTGCTGCGCCCTTATCCACGATTGATTTTCAACTGAGTGAGGGAGGCCAGATCCCGATTGAACAGCGGGAACCGGCAGAAATTTTTCAAATTGGCGAGACTCAGCTTTGCCCCGCTGGGGTTGAGTTCTACAACCCGGCTTTTGATGTCACCCCTGCCGAACTGATTCAAGCCATCATTACCGAACATGGAGCCTTTGCCCCCAATGTGTTGCAGGAGGAACTGCAAGCTTTGCAGGTTGCTTAACCTTCAGCAAGCAGAGGGTCTAGATTTGTGCATAAACCAATCCTTCCAGCAAACTCTGTCTCTGGGGATATCCTATTTCAGCTGAAACTTGATTGAATGTTTCAAGCAGATAATTTGAGAACAAAGTAATTTCTGCTTAATAACAAAAATAAAGCGCTAGATCTCTTTGGCAGTAGCCCTTTGTCCTCAGGAGATCAGATTGCTAAGGATTTCTTTTATTTGTGGATGACTCAAGCCCTTTGATTGAACTATAGGGGTCTCTAAGTAACACTTCCGTATTTTTACGATTGGCGTCCCCCTATCTGCTCTGACAAACTAACAAAGTATGCCTTATACGTGATGAATTCAACCAATTAATCTAAACAAGCTATAAAAAACTGACTATGACTGCAAACCAAACCCGAGATTCTTTAACAGAGTTTCTATCGAGTCTAAGCAAAGCTGAGCAGTTGCAGGTAATGATGACTCATCCCTTTTTTACCGGTTACTGTCCCCAGTGTGGTCAGGAATTTGCTCAGATCACCCCTCCCCCTGAACACTGGGACTGTGAGGAATGTGGATGGCTTGATGACCCTGGAAATTCTGACGCTTCCCAGGCCAAAGGACTTACTCAAGCAAAACCAGTCTCAAAACGGCTTGGAACCTACCTGATTGAAGCTGATCTAATCACCCAAAATCAAATTGATAGGGCTTTAGTAGAACAAACCGCCACTAAAATGCGCCTGGGTGAAATTTTAGTCAAACAGGGCTGGATTCAGGAACAGGCACTTGAAGATTTAATCGAGAGAGTGGTCAAGCCACAGCAAGAATACTGCCTCTCAGGGTCTCAGTAAGATCTTATAAAGGCCAGGCGCTCGTTAAAGCGCTTGAGAACCTATTCCCTGGGGCTAGACACGTAAGCAACATTTGTGCGTTTGTAGCTTCTAATTGGTAGCCTCTAAAGGGAAAATTTTTGTGATCCTGCCTTTTGCGATCGCAATTAGAAGGTTGAGTGCTCCCCGCCCAATTCAACCCTTTAGACCTACCTTTGAAGGGCTAACTTGGCTTAATGCTTCTAACTCTGGCTTATTAGCTTGTAAATGTTGCTCTAGCAGGGCTAGATTGCGGATATTGGCTTTGTAAGCAGCATCAAACAGGTCCCCCACCACAGGAACAAAGCCAACCGTAGATTCCAGGGCAATATTAAAGATCATTTGCCCTAGCATTTTACGGGGTAGGCCAAAGCGAGTTGCTAAAAAGATTAAATAGGCAGAAAACCCACCGCTAACCAGATCGCCAGCTCCGGGCACCAAACCCAAGATAGGGTCTAGACCAATTCGAAATCCTGTCCCAGGAATCCGAATTGCTGTATCCAAAAGTCGGCTAAACTTGCGGATGCGATTGAGTGTTGCGAGTCGTTCAGTAGTATTCATACTTTTAAGATTGCCACACCCTAGAGGTCAACGTCTTATATCCTCAGGGGGACCTCCTTAGGCTTGAGGCAGAATCACTGAAGATTGACTGGGTAGGGGAGGTCGCAAACACAGGTAGGCCAGCG
>JBGTDP010000325.1:0-3089 GCA_041748255.1 Thermosynechococcaceae cyanobacterium
CCAATTGTGGCGATTTTTACCTCAACTTCAGCAGTCTGTGTGACTGGCTTAATTGTGGTTGACACCGGCACCTACTTTTCTCCCTTGGGACAATTTTTTATCCTGGCTCTATTTCAGATTGGCGGCCTTGGCTACATGACGGCAACCACTTTTTTGTTGCTCCTGCTCGGTCGTAAGTTTGGCCTTAAAGACAAGCTGGCAATTCAGCAAGTCTTGGACAGAACCGGGATGCAGGGAGCCAACCAAGTGATTCGTTCGATCATTGCCCTGACCTTAATTGTTGAAATTACCGGGACTTTACTGCTGCTGCTGGTTTTTGCTCCAGATTACGGAGTCGATCAGGGGCTCTGGCTAGCGATTTTTCACAGTGTCAGCGCCTGGAACAACGCTGGTTTTAGCCTATTTAAAGATAGTTTGATTGGCTATCAGTCCTCAATTTTGATCAACCTGGTGGTTCCAGGGCTGATTATTTTTGGCGGGATTGGCCATGAAGTTATTTTTGAGCTGTTTCTCTGGGGCCGCGATCGCCTGTTTCAACGACAAGAGCGGATTGTCTTCTCCCTTAACTTTAAAGTTGCGATCAGTACCACCTTGTTTCTTTTGAGTGTGGGCACGGTGGCCATTTTCTTTACCGAACTAGCAAATCCAAAAACCTTTGGACCGATGAGCCTGGGGACAAAGTTGATGACGGCCTGGTTTCAATCTGTGACGGCCAGAACAGCGGGGTTTAATACCATTGACACTGGGTCGATGTTGACTGCTGCTTTATTTATTACTGTCGCTTTGATGTTTGTTGGAGCTAGTCCTGGCGGGACTGGCGGCGGCATTAAGACCACAACTTTTAGAATCCTTGCCAATACAACTAAAGCCAGCTTACAGGGCAAAGAAGAAGTCCACATCTACGAACGTCAGGTTCCCCTGTCTTTGATTCTCAAAGCGGTTGGGGTAGCGGTGGGTTCAATTACAACGGTGATTACGACAACAACGATGATTGCAATCACCGATCCAGAATTTAGTTTTATTGGGATTTTGTTTGAAGTGGTCTCGGCATTTGCCACAGTTGGCCTCTCTACTGGGATTACAGCAGATTTATCAGCCATCTCAAAGTTGGTCTTAGTCGCAACGATGTATATCGGTCGGGTGGGGATCTTGCTGCTGATGGAGGGGCTGCTGGGAGATCCTCGGCCGACTTTGATTCACTATCCGGAGGAAAATTTACTCGTTGGATAGGGATCAAGATTGCTCGACTTGGTAGGCTGGAGATTCAGCCGACAAATTGATTTGTTTATTGACCTCCTTTGATTACTTTGCAAAGTTAAAGTGTAGACCCTGTGAATCTGTCATCTCTTGGTTTTCTGCAGTCCCCCCGAAAAACAAATCGTCAGTTTGTGGTGATTGGGCTAGGGCGCTTTGGCCGTGCTGTCTGTGCCACCCTACACCGATTAGGCTATGAAGTTCTAGGAACAGACATTGATGAGGAGCGGGTCTCTCAGGTTTTAACCGATAAGCTTGCCTCCCATGCAATGCAACTAGACTCCACCCAGCCATCGGCCCTCAAGGAAGCCGGGATTTATGAGTTTGATACGGTGATTGTGGCGATCGGCAATTATCTACAAGAAAGCATTATCACCACGCTTAATGTTAAAGAAGCGGGTGTATCCCACGTGGTTGCCAAAGCTTCTTCTGAGATCCACGGCAAGCTGTTAAAGCGGGTGGGAGCTGATCATGTTATTTTTCCAGAGAATGAAGCCGGATGTGCCCTGGCCCGGCTGTTAACCAAGCCTTCTATCCTCGACCGGTTTGATCTTGACCCCAACCACAGCATTGTGGAACTGATTGTGCCAGAGGAATTTCACGGCAAAACCATTTCTGAGCTAAGGCTTCGGGGTCGTTTTGGCCTGAATCTGTTGGCTGTTGGTTATGAAAACCAGTTTGAAATTAATCCCGATCCCAATAAGCGACTATCAAAAGGGTCAATGATGGTGGTAATTGGGGACAACAAAGATATTGATCGTCTACCGATTTAACCGCGTGTCAACTCAACCAGAATCAAACCTGCCAGTGTCCGCCCTAGAGCTAATTCCCACACCACCCCCTGGATATAAATCAGGGTTTATTGGCCTGATTGGTCGGCCCAATGTGGGTAAGTCGACCTTGATGAATCAACTAGTCGGCCAAAAAATTGCGATTACCTCCCCCGTGGCTCAAACCACCCGGAATCGGTTGCGGGGTATTTTGACCACCCCCAAGGCCCAGATCATCTTTATCGACACCCCTGGCATTCACAAGCCCCATCACCAGTTGGGTGAAGTGCTGGTTAAGAATGCCCAGGCGGCGATTGACGCAGTTGATCTAGTGCTGTTTATCGTTGATGGGTCTGTGGAGGCGGGAGGGGGCGATCGCTTTATTGTCGAACGCCTCAAACAAACTAAAACTCCGGTGATCCTGGGCTTAAATAAGCTTGACCACCAGCCCCAGAAGTTGGCGCCACAGCTTACGGATTCCTATGCTGCCCTAGCAAAACCGCAGGACTGGCCGTTAATAAGTTTTTCAGCCCTGACTCAGCAGGGCCTAGAAAAGCTTCAGACCCTGCTGGTGGATCACTTAGAGCCTGGTCCCTACTACTATCCCCCTGATCTGGTTACCGATCAGCCGGAGCGCTTTATCATTGGAGAGCTGATCCGGGAGCCAATTTTGCTCTCCACCCGAGAGGAGGTTCCTCATTCCGTGGCGGTCTTGGTTGAGCGAGTGGAAGAAGCCCCGGAAATCACTCGAATTTTAGCCACTATCTACGTTGAACGGGCCTCCCAAAAAGCGATCTTGATTGGCAAAGGGGGGTCTATGCTCAAGCAAATTGGCATTGCCGCCCGGGAGCAAATTCAAAAGCTGATTGCCGGCAAGGTTTATCTAGAGTTATTTGTTAAAGTTCAACCCAAGTGGCGACAGTCCCGGCCGCACTTAACAGATCTAGGCTACCGAGTCGAACCCTAAATGCTACCGACGGATCTGTTAATGAACCGCTACAGCGGCGAGGAAATTGTTCCCAAGCGGTTAGCCATCGATCCCCAGACTTTGGAACTGGCAGCAGC
>JBGTDP010000326.1:0-8279 GCA_041748255.1 Thermosynechococcaceae cyanobacterium
CGACACCCGCTTTGGCCTAGAGCTAGTGGATGTCTCTGATTTGGTTAAAGACTCTGGGTTTAAAGTGTTTGCTGGGGCGGTTGCCAGCGGCGGCCAGGTGAAAGTGCTGCCAATCCCCGCCGGGAGTGCCGCGATTTCTAATGTTCGGATCAAGCCAGGGGGAGATCTGTTCCGGGAGGCCAGTGAGGCCGGAGCCAAGGGCTTGGCCTATATTCGGGTGCGAGAAGGAGGTGAGATTGATACGATTGGGGCGATTAAGGACAACCTCACCCCTGAACAAACCACAGAACTACTGCGGCGCACCGGGGCCAAGCCTGGCCATCTGTTGCTATTTGGGGCCGGGGCCACCGAGATTGTCAACAAATCCCTAGATCGTCTGCGGCAGTTCCTCGGTCACGAGCTGGGGCTGATTGACCCGGAGAAAATTAACCTGCTCTGGGTGACTGACTTCCCCATGTTTGAGTGGAACGCAACTGAGCAGCGACTAGAGGCCCTGCACCATCCGTTTACAGCTCCCCATCCTGAGGATCTGTCGGACTTAAAAACCGCCCGCGCCCAAGCCTACGATTTAGCCTACAACGGTCTTGAAATTGGTGGGGGTAGCCTGAGAATTCATCAACCTGAAATCCAAAAACAGGTGTTTGAAATCATTGGCCTTTCCTCAGCAGAAGCTCAGCAAAAATTTGGATTTCTCTTAGAGGCGTTTGAGTACGGCACCCCCCCCCATGGCGGCATTGCCTACGGGTTAGATCGATTGGTGATGCTGTTGGCAGGAGAAGCTTCGATTCGAGATGCGATCGCTTTTCCGAAAACTCAACAAGCTCGCTGCCTGATGACCGAAGCCCCCTCCTCAGTCGATTCCAAGCAATTGAAGGAGTTGCAGGTGGTTTCAACAACCAAAGCAAAATCTTAATCTAGAATTGGCGGTCAGGATCATCAGCATGCTGGCGAATCCAATCCTGGCCCACCCGAATCGTCAAATCAGAGTCAATGTTGCCTGTGGAATCGGCTTCAACCACCCCGGCTCCAAGGGCTGAGACAACGGTTTTAGCTGCGCCTAAATAACCCCCCTGGTCAATCACAGCGGTTTGGGGCTCAACCTCCGGCCAGTCGTTTTCGATATAGACATTCTCAAACCCCTGTTGAATTAAATAGTCAGCCATTTGTCGAGCCCCATCGGGCTGATCGGAAGCATTTTGGACCGAAATTCTCAAGCTGCGAGCCCCAGGTGCTTCCCCCTCTAATTGATAGGTGAGGGGACTGACATCAAAATAATTGCGCATCACCCGGTCCATCCCAGCCGGGTCCATGATCCAGTAACTGGCATTGAATTCCTCAGAACCACTAAACCGGCCAGGCAGCAAGACCATCTTCAAATCACTAGAGTCCAATCGCAACCCAAATTGAACTAGACCCAACATTTCTCCCAGGCCAATATCGGTGTCCACATGCTTTTGGATGACGTTGACCACCTGCGGCAATCGAGTTGCAATCAGAGGGTTGGTGAGCCGCTTCTGCAGCGCTTTGAGCAATATTTGTTGCCGCTGAGCCCTGCCAATATCGCCATACTGGTCATTCCGAAACCGGGCAAATCCTTCTGCCTGTTCTCCGTTGAGTTTCTGCCACCCTGGTTCCAGGTCAATGTGTAGATCTTGAGTTTCGTCGTTATAGTACATGCGCTCCGGGACATAAACCCGGACGCCGCCCACCACATTCACCAATTCTCGAAAGGCCCCAGTGCTGATGCGGACGTAGTGATCAACCGGAACCCCATTAAACGTCTGGCTAACCACTTCGGTTGCCAACTCCGGCCCCCCTTTCCAGTTAGCGTGGTTAATTTTGGTGGTTCCATAGTCGGGGATTTCCACCTGGGTATCCCGAGGAATGGAGAGAATATTGACGCTGCCATCATCGGGATTCACCCGGGTCAACAACATCGTGTCACTACGACTGGCAAAACTTTCTGGGGAACCTTCTTTAGCATCAGGCACCCGATCAATGCCCATAATCAAGATATTCGTTGGTCGGGCAATCCCATACTTTAAGCCGCTGCGCAGCAGTTCCCCCAGGGATCGCTGGTCTGGTTTAGAGGCAGATGGATAAGGGGTCATTAGAGCCAGCGTGGCTCCCAGGCTAGCAGAGACAATGCTAACCAGTAAAAAAATAAAACTCCACCGGACCCAAGGGGTCGAGATTGCCCCGCGATTGGCGTTGGCAGAATAGGCGCTGCGACCCAGGGGCTGCTTTACCTGAGGTGACTGTGCCTTCCCTGCGGAAGGCCGCGATTGCCTGCGAGCTGGATTTGATCTCCCCACAGTTGCCTTACCTTTGTGCCTCGGATAGCATGAACTGGAAATCTAGCATGAACTGGAAATCTTGAGTTATGGTTCCCTATACTACTAGACTCTAGCGAATACTCAAAAGCTGGTTTTTTTAGAGTACCCCTATGCAAGCAGTTATTATTGCCGGTGGCAAGGGCACCCGTCTAAAGCCCTTAACCCACGGTTGCCCAAAGCCAATGTTGCCGTTGATGGATCGTCCGTTTCTGGCCTGGATGGTGGAGCGATGTCGGACCGCAGGCATTACCGACATTCTGATGAATGTTCGTTATCAAGCTGATCAAATCAAAGCCTACTTTGGCAATGGAGATGCCTTTGGGGTTCAAATTCGTTATATCTGGGAAGATCAACCCCTGGGGACCGCCGGTGCCATGAAGTTGGCGGAACCTCATTTTTCGGGGGAGTCCCTGGTGGTCTTTAATGCCGATATTTTGACGGATTTAGATTTAAAGGCGTTGATTCAAGCCCACCAACAAACCCAGGCAAAGGCGACCCTGTCCTTGGCGAGGGTGGACAACCCAACTGCCTTTGGTCTAGTGGAGTTGGCCGCCCCATCCCAGTCCCAGGAATCCGCCTCAGCCCAGCCCATTTGCGGCTTTCGGGAGAAACCTTCAGCCGAAGAAGCCCGTCGCTTGGGAATCGATACAATTAATGCTGGCACCTATATTCTGGAGCCGGAGTTGTTTGCCGCCTACCCGCCAGAGGAACCTCTTAGTTTTGAGACCACCGTTTTCCCCGATTTGCTGGCCCAACACCAGCCGATGACCGGATTTATCTGGGAGGGTTACTGGATGGATTTAGGCACCCCGGCCAAATATTACCAGGGTCATCTGGATATCCTGAGCGGAAAAATGCCCTACGATCTGCCAGCGATCGCCGAGCAAAAAGATCCCCAGATCTGGGTCTCTCCTTCGGCGGAGATTGATCCCTACGCCCATTTGGAATCTCCCTGCTTTATCGGTGAGCAAGTTCGCCTGGGTCCTGAAGCTCAAATCCCGGCAGGAACGCTGATTGGTGGTAACTCTTTAATCGATCGGCCCCTCAGCCCTGGGATGTATCCAGCCGGAACCTTGGCAGTTGCAGGGGGCAACCAATAACTGATTCTAGTCACCCATAATCCTGGTTTAAGCTAGTCTGGAAGCATTTCGGTCCATTCTTCTTGTGAGAGGCCCTGTGACAGGCTTAATCAAAACCAGCGCCCGCTTAATCAAAACTAGATCTCGTCAGCGTGCGATCGCTGAAGTTGTGTTGCGCAATGGCTGGGGTTACATGCGGCGGCTGCTCTTAGGGGGAGACCCCGAAGAGCCCAAACTGCCACCCCCGGCTGTTTTGCGCAATATTCTGGTTGAGTTGGGACCCGTTTACGTCAAACTGGGTCAGCTTCTCAGCACTCGCCCTGATCTGCTCCCGCCTCCTTACATCGCTGAATTGACGGCTCTGCAGGCAGATGTGCCTCCGGTTCCCTGGGCGGAGGTAGAAACCATCATTAAAACGCAACTGCAACAACCCCTGGCCGCTAATTTTGCCACCGTTGATCCCCAGCCTGTTGCTGCCGGCTCGATTGCCCAGACCCACCACGCCACGTTGGTGGATGGGCGAGAGGTAGCCCTAAAGATTCAACGCCCAGGCATTGACATCATCATTGAGCAGGATATTCAACTACTGCGGAGCTTGGCTCAGTTGGTCAGCCGCACCGAACTGGGTCGCTACTACAATCTGACTGCTTTAACAGAAGAGTTTGCCAGTGCCCTGCGCTCAGAACTCAATTTTACCCAGGAAGCCAGCTATACGGATCTGCTGCGGCGCAATCTCTCTCAGAGTCGCTGGTTTGACCCTAAGCAACTCACTGTTCCCGAGATTATCTGGAACCTGACCACAGAAAAACTCTTGGTGATGGAATGGCTTGAAGGAGTGCCCTTGCTCCAAGCTGAGCTGGGTGAGGTGGGTGAGCCCCAACTAGGGATTGAGGCATCAGCCCCAACCCCTAAATCGATTGCCCACCGGCGAGAACTAGTTCGCCTACTGGTGCGGGCCTTTTTTCAGCAAATTTATATTGATGGGATCTTTCACGCTGACCCCCATCCAGGAAATTTGTTTTACCTCCAGGATGGTCGGCTGGCCCTAATTGACTGTGGCATGGTTGGTCGCCTTGACCCTCGAACCCAGCAGATTTTGACGGAATTATTGCTAGCGATCGCCAACCTGGATGCCCAGAGATGCACTCAATTAACCCTGCAATTGGCTGAATCAACCCAGACGGTTAATTTACCCAGTCTGGAAGCAGACTTTGATCGGCTGCTGCGCCGTTACTACAACCTGAGTCTGGATGAAATTAATTTTAGTCAGTTGATTTATGAGGTCCTCCAAGCCGCTCGAAATCATCACATTCAGCTTCCCAGCAATATGGGTCTCTATGCCAAAACCGTGGCAAACCTGGAGGGCGTCGCCCGCAAGTTGGACCCAGAGTTTAACCTGATTGAACAGGTGAAACCGCTGATGGCCGATTTATTTCGTCGGCGGTTGGTGGGAGAAGCCCCGGTTCAAGATCTGCTCCAAGCTGCTTTGGATGTCAAAAATCTTTCTTTGGCCTCTCCTCGCCAAATTGAGCTACTTTTGAACCGCGTCACCTCTGAGACCCTGCAGTGGAATGTTTCCCTGGGAGGGATTAGCCCTCTGCGTCAGGGGCTAGACATTGCCGCCAGCCGTTTGTCCTCTAGTATTGTGGTTGCGGCTTTAGTCATCGGAGCGGCAATGATTTTCTCCGAAGGCTCTACTAATCAGTTGTTCTTTTGGGTAAGTGGGACCTTATTCTCAGCAGCCAGCCTGTTTGGCCTCTGGATTGTGTTTGATATTTTCCGCTCAAGACGACTCAAATAGAATTTTCTAGGAGGGACTTGGAACTAAGTCTTGGCTCTAATATTTTAGTAACAATCTATACCTTATTTAATAAATAGTTTTGTCTTTTTTTAATCCAACTCTTAAGCGCAATCCTATTAAGTACGCTCATACGTAAGCTTTTGCGACTAATTAAAGTGTGGGTATTAAATCTTTCTTTGGCACCAAGGGAAAACTTATACTCCTCATCACCTCTTAAAAAGTCGTATATCTGAAATTTGTTTTCAATCGCGTAACGGATACTATATCCAAGTATGAACCTACCAGGACTTAGTTTAGCAAATTCATCGTTGTAGCCCGTAATGCAGAAAGAGAAAGTCCGTTTGTGGTGATCGACTAATGCAGCCAACGCTGCAATCGGAGTTTCAGAATGCCATAACACGGATAGCCATAGATTGTTGTTCTCAAAACAACGGCGAAAAATGCTGTGATATCCTTTAACGAAATGCCCAGGTAGCCTCCATCTTGAATGCCACAGTTCGAGTAACGTATTGATTTGCTCCTCTAAATTATCTGCTCCAACATGAGTCAAGCGGATTTCATCCATCTTCTCTAGACGTTGGAGACAGTACTTTAAATTCTTACGGGTTTTTGAACTTAGAAAATCCTGCAGATACTGCTCCCAGCTGCTTGGTAAAGGCAGATATGGACATGACATACTTCCAATCTGCTGAACGTTGAACTTACTCACAGGAAATTGCTGGAGAAAAAGATCAAAGCGCGGGTCTAATACTTCACTTATCTGAAATATATCCCACTGTAGATGCTGTTGTATATAATCTGCAAGAGCTTTAATTGCTTGCTCTTCGTGTTCTGGCAAACAAACAAATCCTGTATAATCTGCTATTGGATAGCCTCCCATAAGTAATCTTTGAAGTAGACTAAATCCATACTTCTGGATGACACTCTTAGCCAGAGCAAAAAATGCAACATAAGATGAGGAATTATCAGACTGAACAGCCAACACTAACCAGGCATTAGGTGTAGTCTCGAACCATCCTCTTAACCAGGCCCACGATAGGAAAATTTCAGCATGAGGATCAGCAATATAAACAGAATCCCAGGTAGACTTTAACTTATCAAATTGATTGATATCATTGATTTGGCTAACTTGCATATAAAAAATCTTTTATTAATTCGTTTGCATATAGTTTCTAAGTAAGCAGAAGGATGTACCACAGCAAGTCAATTATTCAACGAATTTTGACTGTTCAGGAAGATTCAACTCAATGAAACTGATGCTTTAGTTTATTGAGCTTAAAGCTGGCTTCTTCCTGTTCAGGATACTGCTCATTGACAAATTGAATCAAACTATCCAGTGTGCAACATTTGTCAAAACCTCCATTCCAAGCATGAAACTCTCGATGCACTGTCTCAGTCAGGGTAATTAAATTATCGGTACTTGTCGCCAAATGTGGGTAGTGGTGCTTGGAATAGATGTGATGGAAGGTTATGTCTATCGGATTAGAATGTTTCCATTTCTCTCCGGTGATTTGACAGCAATTTTTATCTTTTTTCTTCACAAGCTGCATTGCAGCTTTAATTTCTTTTTCTTTTCTTGCTTCAGCCGAAATAATCTTCTCTAGAGTTTTGTTGCCAACAACCTCCACGGCAGCACACCATTCCCGTCGATCCCTAATGGTCAACTTACGTGCTAATTCTCTGCTAAATTTGTCCAGCCCCGACAAAGAGTAGTGACGAATCCCGTCAAAATCATCAAAGTCCTCAGAGAGAATCATGGGTTTATCGGATCGCTTAATATCCTCAAAGGCTTTATTTAATCTGGCGTAGCTAGTACTGAGAATTTTGACCACATCTTTCTTTGATAGAAAGTGTCGGTTGTTTCTCAGTGTCAAGGATCTACAGTTATCTAAGACTTTCTGTCGTACAAAGGCGTTGCGAATCTTTTCCTTGTGCTTGGTAATAAATTCTTTAATCCGGCTCCAGAGGGTTTTCTCCTCTACAGTGTCCATGTACTTAGCGATCGCAAAAGCTCCAAACTGGGAAAACAAGCGAATATCTTTAACCCTGTTGAGCCAAATAAAATGATCATTTTCCCGCAGTTCCCATTCATCATTGGGGTCTGTATCAAAAATCTCGATAATCTCGTATAGCCGATCAAGACTAATTTCTAGCTCTTTTGCCAGCTCTTTATCTTTAAACGTGAACTCTGAAGTTTTCCTTGACATCCCTAAGCCCCCGCGCTGATGCTTTGGTACATGGTGTTGATCTGGTCGAAGACTTTCGGGTCTCCGGTGCCAGGAACATCGGGATGATATTGCTTGCTGAGGCTGTGGTATGCCTTTTTAATCTCTTCTGAACTAGCCACTTTTGGATCTAAGCCAAATGCCTGCCAGGGTTTGAAATAGTCGAAAATGTTAACCCCGTTAATGCAGCCATAGCCCTGCTGATTTTCTTCGCCAGGGAGAATACCGACAAACTTGCGATAAAGCTGCTCCCAGGTGGCTTTGAGGGAGAGGTTTAGATCATCCATCCCGTCAGTAGCCATCTTGAAGGAGCCAGAGCGCTTGAGTTGGGGCGTGCTGGTGACGCTGAAGTGCTTGTAAACGGCCTTCTTTAGTACCTTAAGTGGTGGCGGCTGTATCTTGTGATTCAAAATCACAAACTCAGCAAAGGCTGCCAGAACTTCTGAATCTATATCGTGTCGTTCAGCAATCCGGGCAATCTCCCCCTGGACTTTCTGATTAATCTTCATTTGAGCCATCTCTTTCCCCCTGTGGAACTGGATGTTTGTAGAATTCCCGAAAATTCTCAAAATTCAACAAGTCATTTCACCCAATCTGCTAGCCTCAGACTGAAGGGATATCTAATCCCCCTAAAGAGTCTCAAGCCTTTGGAGACGAAGCTATGAGAATGGATGAATTTAATCAATCAATTAAAACCCAAGAGAACTGTCCGCCCTCACTGCCTAAAGCCCTACAGGCCCTGTGGCACGCCAAAAAAGGAGACTGGGACAAAGCTCATCAAATTGTTCAAGCTGCCAGCGATACAGACAGTGGCTGGGTTCACGCTTATCTGCATCGA
>JBGTDP010000327.1:0-3561 GCA_041748255.1 Thermosynechococcaceae cyanobacterium
AGCGAGAAATATTCAAGTTGATCTAAATTTTATTGAGGAACAAGCTAGACGCTATGTCTCCGCAGGACTTGTCTCTGTCTTAGCAACCGCCCAAGCTTTCTTAAAGAACTTGGTGATTCTAATTTTTATTATAGTTGTCGGTTTTTTTATGCTCCTAAATGGAGAGCAACTTTGGCTATTTTGCCTAAGATTCATTCCAATTCAGCGCCAAAAGTTTGTTGCCCAGACGATTCAAACAAATTTTCTGGGGTTTTTTCGGGGGCAGTTAATTTTGGTGGCATTTCTAACGACCACTACGGCCATTGTTTTCTCAATTCTCAAGGTTCCCTTTGCAGTTCTGCTAGCAGTGATTGTCAGTGTTTTTGATGCGATTCCAGGGATTGGAGCCACCCTAGGGGTGAGCGTCGTCTCACTGATCGTCCTGTCTCAAGATCCCTGGTTGGCGCTGAAAGTTTTTATCGCCTGCATAATATTGCAGCAGATCCAGGATAATTTGATTGCCCCCCGAGTTATGCAAAATTCTCTGAATTTAAATCCGGTGGTGATTTTCTTTGCCCTACTGGTCGGGGGAAGGGTTGCCGGAATTTTAGGAATTTTTCTGGCGGTGCCGATCGCTGGGGTGATTGTAAGTTTGTTAGACATTGAGGCAATGCGATCTGAGCCTTAGGGCGGGTTGAGAATACAGGCTGCCTCCAGGACAACTAAGTCGTCAGCGGCAAAAACAGAGCAGCGATCAACCAATTTTGTCAGGGCGGGAGTTGCCCCTTGGTTAAGCTTGGCCTGCATCTGCCTGACTACAGGCTGGTACTGCTGAATCCAGAGATTGGTATGAAAGTATCGACCACTATCAACAAAGGTTGTCTGCAAGTAAGCCCGATCTAAAAGCCACAAGTCAACGCCGTAAATACGAATAAACCGTTGGACCTCAGCCAAATCTTGGGTGTACTGAGCTTGAATCTGGGCAATTGTCCGCTGGCGAATCTGGCGGTAGTAACCCACTTGATAGGGAATTGAATATTCTCGATTTGTCAGGATTGAACGGCGAGAAAAGGTTGGGATACTGTTGCCTGCTTCGTTTAATGAGGCGATCAAGGTATCCTTGGGCCGCTGAGCAAAGAACTCATACAATGACGGGTTCCCGACAATATAAGAGCTGTTGGGATATTTATATAGGCTTGGGGAGAAGGCCAGAATAGCTCCTAGCCCTAGGGTTGTCGCCAAAATCCCAACTTGGCCTAGCCAAGACTGAGTTGATCCGGCCCAGCGAAACAGCCCATCTAGCAAGATAATCACCGCAATCCCGGCTGCGAGGGGGGTTATGATCTGTAAGCTGTTCTGCAAATAGCGGCTGGGCAGATAAAGCCGGAACAACAGGGAATGGGCCGCCAGGAATATCCCCAAGGAGACAATAAAAACCTGCAGTAATAGGACCAGATTTCGAACTCGATTTGCCAGGGGCATCCGGGCTCGAAGGGTAATCGGCAACAGGACCGGGGAGAGCATACACAGGGGCATCACCCACAATAGGGCTCCGGTGCGCTTACCTGTCAGCCAAAACTCCCAGGGATTATCCACAAAAAATCGGGTTCGTCCTTGGGCGGAGAACTCCGGCATTGCCTTGGCAGCAGCGGCCGAAACCACCGGACCGTATTCAGAACTACTCAAGGCATAGGGCAGCAGCACCATCAAAGCCATGCCTAACCCAGCGGCACAAAATAAATAATCCTGGAGATCGCGGCCCAGGTGCAGTCCCTTGTTCCAGCGCAGCACCTGTAGAATCATCACGCCAGCCATGATAAACACAAACTGGGGATAAATTAATCCCTCTAGGGCGATCGCAGCCAAGCAAGGCAGCAATGCCCGCCGCAGCAAGTAATACAAAAAGGCCAGAAACAGCGGGTACAAAAATGCCCTGGCCGTTCCTGAAACCAAATCATCCTCCATCCAGAGGTTTTGATTCAGCAGCACTGTCGCCACAAATCCAGCCGCAGGCACCGGCAACAGTTGCAGACTGACCCCAAAGCAATAACCGGTGGCGATCAACCCCAAGGGTAGGGGCAAGATCTTACTGACCAAAATTGGATCTAAGCCCCCCAAGGTGAACAGACGATAGACCACCGCATATCCCCAGGGGGCAATAGATTGATAGTAGTCGGCAATTAAATCATTGGGAAATAAGCCTGGATCAAGATACCGCCGCATCCAAAATACATGCTGGCGAGCATCATCCTGAACCACATACTCACTGACAAAAGCCTGTTGCACAACCAGTAAACCCATGATTAAACCCGCGATCAGGCTTAGATAAAACCAAAATCGCCATCGAGGATCGGAGGGCTTGGTTACAGGCACAGTCAACCATTGACGTAGATAGGCCGTCAGCCTGGGATAGTGATTGCGGTGATTCCGCTGCAGCCTGGGGGGATGAATTGACATATCTATACCTCAGGTGAAGGGCACTTCTAGGAACGGGATGAGCAGTGATAAAGCTGATAGTCATAGCCATCTACCCAGCCTTTGCCAGCCGCTTCCTGTGCAGTAGTGCATTGGGTTGTCTGGCTCAAGTTAATCTCTGGAAAATTGACCAGCCATAGATCCAGGGGCCGGGGCAGGGTAACTAAGGATTGCTCAAGCACCATAGCTGGGGTTTGGGCTGCGTCTTGATGGGCTAAGAGAAACTGAGGGGGATAGGCTAGCCGATTTTGAGGATCACGATGTTCAAATTCCCAGGCTAATCCCATTAATCTCCCGGTTTGGCCATGGGTTTTGTGGGCGATCGCAATCAGGACCGGAGCCCTAGATGTTTGTTGAATTGTCTGAGCCAACAGCTCTGGGCGATGGGTTTTTTGGTAGGCCAGATCTGAGGCCACACTTAGGGTGCTCAAAACCCCCATGAGACCAAAAATTAGCACAATTTTTCTGCCGTCTTGAAGTTTATGCGATCGCCAGCCCGTTCCTGTCATTGCCTCTCGCTGCCACCAGTAAGCTAGGGCCGCGCCGATCAAAACAATCAAGGCCGGAAAGTAGACAAAGCTATAGCGAGCGGCACTGGTGACATCTGCGTGCAGTATATAAGTTAGCCCCCAGAAAATTGCGATCGCCCCCAAGACAAATCCCACCAATCCTTGAATTTCCAGTCGCTGAGTCTGAGCCCGCAGCCCCCGGATCAAAATTGGCAAGGCCCAACCCACAAAGGTTAGCATGATTAGCCCAGAGAGAATGACAACCGGCAGCGCCGGGGCCTGAATCGGTAGCATCGAAACCATTGTGATTAGCCAGGCCAGGGTCAAGTAAATTGGTTCTAGCCACTCAAACCCCAAGCGATCGCTGCGATAAATCCACTGAGTCAACTCGCTGCCGTAGGTATTATTCCAAACCGGGACCCAGACAAGGCCAGCAGCTAACGTCCCAGCTGCGACTCCATAAACCCGCCACCAGTAACTCTCCAACAGGGCTCTACTATTCCGTAAAGACTGCTTGAGTCCCTGCCCCAATAGCACCAACCCCTGGGCCATCAGCCCAAAGGCAAAGAAGTAATGCGTCGCTATCCCCAGGCTGTTA
>JBGTDP010000328.1:0-2512 GCA_041748255.1 Thermosynechococcaceae cyanobacterium
TGCCACTGGCGACTATGAAGATATGATTGCCGCTGGGATTGTTGACCCGGCAAAAGTCGTACGCTCAGCCCTCCAGAACGCTGGCTCCGTTGCCAGTATGGTTTTGACCACTGAAGCCCTGGTGGTTGAAAAGCCAGAGAAAAAAGCTGCCGGTATGCCTGATATGGATGGCATGGGTGGTATGGGCGGCATGGGCGGTATGGGTGGTATGGGCGGCATGGGAATGATGTAGATTCCCGCTTGCTCTAGTGCTTGAAGCTGATTTCATGCCTACACTAAAAGCAGTTTGCCTTAAACAGGCAAACTGCTTTTTTCTATTTTTGCCTCAGGGGCAAGCCTCGCTGCTCCATCTCCCACCAGCACTCCCAGTCAGCTTATGGTTCAAAAACATTCCCACGTCACTGAAGAAGTAATCAATGTAGAGGAAGAACCCTACATTGATTACTTCTACGACCAACCTGGCAGTATGCCAGGAACCCTCAGTATTGAAGAGGATGCATCTCCATCAATCCTGATCCTGATTGACTATCAGGCGGACCATGCGATCCGAAAACAGGTTAAGACCCCGGAAGAATGTCATCCTTTCCTGGATAAAGAGTCTGTTTCCTGGGTGGATGTTCAGGGTTTGGGCAGCGAAGATATTCTCCAGCGCTTAGGAAAGGTATTTCATCTGCACCCCCTGGTTCTAGAAGATGTGGTGAATGTACCCCAGCGGCCCAAGGTTGAGGAGCACGCCGACCAGTTGGTGATTATTACCCGCATGGTCATGCTTAAGCCTAACCAGGAAGGCTTTATCAGCGAGCAAGTCAGCTTTGTTTTAGGCAAGTACTATCTGCTGACGGTGCAAGAAGAACCAGAGTACGACAGCTTTGACCCCGTACGGGAGCGCATCCGCACCAACAAGGGCACGATTCGCAAAGCCGGGCCAGATTACTTAGCCTATGCGCTCTTAGACGCCACCATTGATGGGTTTTTCCCGGTCTTAGAAGATTACGGAGAGCGGATTGAGGCCCTAGAGGATGAAGTTGTCGATAACCCCACCCGCGAAACCTTGAATAAAATTCATCAACTGCGGCGGGAGCTGCTCTCTTTGCGGCGTTCGATTTGGCCCCAGCGGGAAGCCCTGAATAAACTGATTCGAGATAAAAGCAGCTTAATCAGCCCTGATGTCCAGATTTATCTGCGGGACTGCTACGACCATGTGATTCAGTTGCTGGATATGGTCGAAACCTACCGGGAGTTGACCTCCAGTTTAATGGATGTCTATCTATCCTCAGTCAGCAATCGCATGAATGAGATCATGAAAATTCTGACGGTTATTTCAACCATCTTTATTCCCCTGACCTTTATTGTCGGGGTCTATGGGATGAACTTTAAGGATATGCCAGAACTCAGTTGGGACTGGGGATATCCCCTGACTTGGCTCGTGATGGGAGCGATCGCATCCGGCTTGGTTTACTTCTTCTGGCAACGGGGCTGGTTCAGTAACTTTTCGACGCTGAAGGATGATTAAGAATACCCGAGCTGTCCCACCAGCAGCGGAATGTTTTTGCTAACGGACTTGACCAGCCGGTTGACCGGTGCCATTTTGCTGGGCAGCGTCCTGGTCGGCAAATTCTAACCCAAAGACTTGGCTAAAAACCTTGGCCACCTTGTACCCGGAGTCAATTGACTCTAGGGGATCTTTACGCAGGCGGTGACGTAGGGCCAGGGTAATCACCCGGCGAACATCATCAACCGTGACCTCGGTGCGACCTTCAAGTGCAGTTAAGGCTTTAGCGGCTCGATTGCTAACAATGTCTCCCCGCAGCCCATCTACATCCAGCTCGGCACAAACCTGGGAAATTTGCACCCGCAGGTCATGGTCAATCTGCACCGATACCAGGCGCTGTTGGGCCTCAACCAGTTGTTGCTGCAGGGCTGTTTGCTGAGAATGATACTGGTCTAAAAATCCTTGGGGATCAGCGTCAAAGTCCGATCGCTGCTCGACAATCTCCACTCTTAGGGTTGGTTCTTTAACCGTGTGGATCTCGGCGTGCATTCCAAATCGGTCTAGCAGTTGGGGGCGCAGTTCCCCTTCTTCGGGGTTGCCAGAGCCAACTAAAACAAACCGAGCCGGATGGCGAATTGAAATCCCTTCCCGCTCTACGGTATTCCAGCCGGAGGCGGCGGAGTCAAGCAGCACATCCACTAGATGGTCATCGAGCAGATTGACTTCATCCACGTAGAGAATGCCGCGATTGGCCTTAGCCAGCAAACCCGGCTCAAAGGCTTTGACACCCTCAGCCAGGGCTTTTTCAATATCAATCGTGCCGCAGACGCGATCTTCGGTGGCTCCCAGAGGCAAATCCACCATCGGTACCTGTTTATGACCAAGGGGCGGCGATTGGCCTGCTGCCAAGGAGGCTTTGACCGCCTCACTCATCAACTCTGGATCCTGGGGATCACTGTTAAAAGGATCATCGGCAACAACTTCAATTTCCGGCAACAGATCGGCCAAGGCCCGAATGGT
>JBGTDP010000329.1:0-10797 GCA_041748255.1 Thermosynechococcaceae cyanobacterium
GCTATAGAGCGGTTGCTGAGATTTATCGGAATCATGTGCCTGAGTTCGATGATCACTTGATGCTGACAGCTGCTGGGCTATGGAATTTCTACCTCATCGCCGCCTAGCACCAAAGATAAGGAAAAACTCGACTTTTCGGTCGTTGAGCGCTTCTTTTATTCGGCAACAAGTCTTTTAATGCTTACCCTGAAAACCTTAATCTTCGGCAGTCAAACAGGTATTGACTCCTGTCTACTGCCGCCTTAAAAAGCCAGCTATAATACTTAAGAATCTTTCTTAATAGTTGAATGATGACAGCATAGGATTAACTACAAAAGAATGTCAACAGATAAAACAAAAAAATTTCCTAGACTGCTTAGCACCAAGCTGGTCATAGGCTTGGTCCTGCTTGGCTGCCTCACCCTTTGGGGATGCAAGTTCAGCGACGGAAAGGTTGCCAAAGAAGGGGTTGAGCATTCTCAGAATGGCTACCTCGATAAATTTTCGCAGTCCTCTGACACGATTCAGCACGCTATGGGAACTACCCCCATCCAAGGCACGCCGGAAAGGGTAGTCACGCTAACCAACGAAGCTACTGACAGTGTCTTAGCACTCGGGGTGCAACCCATTGGAGCCATCAAATCCTGGAGTGGGAATCCCTACTATGACTACATTGAAGATGATTTAGTTGGTGTTCCTGTGGTTGGGGATCAATATCAACCCAACCTGGAGAAAATTGCCACCCTTAAACCAGATCTGATTCTAGGCAGCAAGGTCCGCCATGAGCAGGTCTATGCTCAGCTCTCAACCATTGCTCCCACAGTTTTTAGCGAAACCTATGGTCTGACCTGGAAGCAGAATTTAAGACTCTATGCACAAGCCCTGAATAAAGAAGCTAGAGGTGAACAGGTTCTAGCAAATTGGCATCAGCGATTGGCAGATTTCCAATCCAAGATGGGCGATCGCCTAAACACCAAGGTTTCCCTAGTTCGGTTTATGCCTGGTAAAGCCCGGATTTACTACCATGACTCTTTCCCCGGTCAAATTCTCGTCGAAGCCGGACTCCAGCGGCCTGATACTCAGGACAAAGCAGGCAATCATAGTGAAGTTAGTCTGGAGCAGATTGGACAATTGGACGGAGACATTATTCTATATTTCACGGCCGAAAAAAGTGATGGGGATGCTACCGAACTGGAGAAAGTCTGGCTGAACCATCCCCTCTGGCAAACCCTGAAAGCCGTGCAGAAAAACCAGGTATATCAAGTCAGTGATGTGCATTGGAATGCAGCTCAGGGAGTCCAGGCTGCCAATCTAGCGCTGGATGATCTGTACAAGCATCTCTTAAAGAACTGACCCCCTATGTATCCAAGGAAAAAGTTGCTTGGTTAGGGTTTACGCTGTTGGATCGCTAGAATTTCTAGAATCCCTATTTCTATAAACACCACCCGGAATCTTACCTGGTGGACCTGGTTCTGGTTGTGGCCGTGATAAAACAGAAGGGCCAGGAGGGTCATCACGGCGTTTCAGAGTGGGGCGTGCTCTTTGTAGAATTTCCTTTGCTTCTTCCTCCATTGGTGGTTCTTGTTTTGCTGCCCTTTCCCTGCTTATTTGCACTGAAACCACTCCATTAAAGACAGAGATACGCTTTCCATCCTTCTCAGAGATCACGCGGGCACCCTTTGGCAGAGGAGGAAGCGTATGGATTTCTTGGTTATTAGCAGCCATAGATATCAATCATCTCAGCACTATGCCTGTGCTTAATTTTACGAAGAACCTAGTTTCTGATCATTTCATCAACCTGAAATTTACCAGGTAAACCGATAATTTACATTCAAGGTTCTGCCTCTGCCTGCCGAGTAGGTGGTTTCATCAAACTCGGACCTTACCTGAGAAATCACCGGAAAATATTGAGTGTCGAGCAAGTTGCCAACCCCAAATGAAAGCGTGCCTGGTCCCACTTGCAAACTGCTGACATAGTCTAGGGTCACATAGCTGTTCACCCCTACCGAATCAACCTCAGCCTCAAATGCCCGATCGCGACCACCAACATAAAGCGCTTGCAGACGATTTTTCCAACCGGGGAGCGTTTCATTCTCCACATAGGCCGTCAGCTTTAAGGGGAAGATCCGGAATCCGTTTAGAGGTACAAACTCCCCATTGTCGTCAGGATCATTTTCACCCTCTAGCCAGGTGAGACTGGTTCCAACCTGCCACCCCTCTGCTGGTTGGGCATCAACTGCGGCTTCAATCCCATAAACCCGTTCCGGAGCCCGAATCACATCAAAGGTGCTCAGATTGAAGGAGGTACCCAGATTAGAGGTGTTGTAGAAACCCACCACCGATGCCTGAACTTGATTCCAGTTGCCCCGCACTCCAGCTTCATAGCTATTGACTCGCTGCGCTTCTGGGCGCAGGCTTTCCACAGAGAACCCTGCTGGGGCATCCCGCAGGACCAGGCCAATATCTGCGGTCGAAAATCCCTGAGAAAAGTTAGCAAACAAGCTAATTGCCTCGGTTGCCTTGTAAACTGCTCCGGCATTGAAGAGAGTGGCATTGTAGTTGAGGTTTCCCCCTTCAACGAAGTTACCGCCCAGGGTGGTAAAGTCATCGGCGCTGAAACCAATCCGTTCGTGACGAATGCCACCACTGAGAATCAACTGCTCTGTGACATCCCAATTTGCTTGGGCAAATAGACCCAGACTGTTTTGGTCAAGAGGGGGGACCCAGGTACGCTCCTCTATTTTCTGAAAGACTAACCCCCCACTGGCATCCAGCGCCTCGGAGTCAAAAATATTGACTGGCTGAGAGGTCGTTTCATTGGTGTAGTCAATCCCGGTCAATAAGGTGACTGCCTGGTCAAATAAAGGCGTTTCCGCCTGAAAGCGGCCCCCAAATTTTTCCGATTCTAGCCGGGACTGAAAGATAAAGGGTCGTCTGGGGTCGGTGCGGCGATCAGAGGGGAAGAATTGGCTAAAGTAATCTCGGTAATAGATTTGGCCTTTGAGCTGGCTACCAAAAAAGTTTTTGTGGCTGTATTCGAGGTTCAACAAAGTATTTTTGCTGCCCTGGGGAGTCTCTAAGACTAACCCCTCGATCGCTCGGGCTTTTTGCCGTCCTTCAATATCCTCAATCGATGGATCGGTGGTAAAGTCTGTATCTTGCTCAATTTCAAACCGATTGAAGGTCAGTTGCAGTCGTTGATCCTCATCCAGGTCAACCCCAAACTTACCGAGAATATCGTAGGCATTTGACTCAGAGATGCCCCCTTGACCATTGGGATCGGGAGGAATGCGATCGCCCTGGGCATCGAAGAAAGCACCCGTGCGATCGTACCCAGCACTGATCGTGTAGTCGAAATTGTCTTGGCGACCAGAAAGAAACTGCTGAATGTTTCCCCCCAGACTGTCCCCAGGATCACTCAGAGAAAGGTCCAACCCTGCCTCTGTGGTAGCAGTAAATTCTTTCTCGGGTTTGCGGGTAATGATGTTAATCACTCCACCCGTTGCTTCACTGCCATAGATGGCTGTGGGACCTCGCAGAACCTCAATCCGCTCAATTGCCCCTGGGTCAATCGTTTGCAGATCTCGAAACACGTTCCGAGTTGTGGACTGCGGCACCCCATCAATCAGAACGGAGGTGTCACGACCCCGCAGGGATTGCCCGAAGATGCTTAAACTTTGCGTGGGAGGCCCAAAGCCTGGAACTAACTTTCCTAAGATTTCAGAAAGATTTCTGGATATATTTGTCTGCTCCTGAATCTGTTCCCGGTTAATCACAGTCACGGTACGAGAAATATCCTCAGGGTCTTCTTCAGTACGGGTCGCTGTCACTACCAGTTCGATGGGATCTAAGTCACTAGCTGTCGGCTCCGGTTCAGTTGGCTTTTCCGCCGCCGGAGCTGGTTCAGCACTAGGCGTAACATTAACAACTAATCCCTGTGCCCCTCGTACAAACACTTGGCCTGTAGGCACACCCGCGGTCCCCGTTACTAGAACCTGAATCCGGTTCTGATCCAGCGGCCTAACCGTAACGGCGGAAATCTGTTCGGTGGGATTCTCCTGCCGGAATGTTTTTCCACTCGGAAGACTGAGCTGAGCATTGCTAATCTCAGCAACAAGGCCCTGCTCCGTTTGGGTTGTTTGCACCAGGGTTGCGGCCCCTGTAGTCGTCTGAAGCAAAATCTCTAGACCTGTAGCAGTGGGCGTTAAGTCCACTCCGGTTACTTGGGCAACCTGAGCATAAGCTGGCTGGCTTGCGAGTACCGTCACAATTCCAGTGAGACAGAGGTAGGAAGATAAATTCAACGCTTTCACAAAAAATCCTCACACAAAATTAAAGGAAGTACATGGCTTCCCCCCTTCTGTGTTCTCGACCGTTCCCTGAGAAATAGACTGCTCTATCCCAGCCACTTGACAAGAACTATTCGCATTAACAATTGCTGTTCAATATCATCAAATGCCGGGGGTACATTGTCAACAATATATTTGTGATCCTTCAAAATCAGCGTAAATCCTCCCAGTCAATTACTTTGTATTTCTTTGTGTTTAAGGGTTATAAGTTCTTGTGGATCAATAAAGACTTTCAGACTATCCAGTCCTAGTGCTATTCCTCTTGCCATAGCACAGAGTGGATACTTAGGAATATCTCTATCGAGAATTTACCTTATTAAAAGATGTTCTCTATTTTTGGTTTAATGGGCGGATAGCAGTTTAGGTCTTGCTTATCCAAGGACGTTGATCCCAAGCATGATTCACCCCTTTCTCTCCTGGAGTTCCAGATTGGCAATTCTGGTTATCTGGTCTTTAGCCTTCACAGCTTGCACAAATACCAACCAGACAGTTTCTCCTAGCCCAGAGTCACAGCCCTCTGTAGCCAATCACCAGGGAGCTGAAGGCAGGACAATTACCCATGCCATGGGAACCACTGAAATTAAGGGCACCCCGAAGCGCATTGTTGTCCTGACCAATGAGGCCACGGATAATGTTTTGGCGCTGGGGGTAGAACCTGTGGGGGCAGTCAAGTCCTGGTTTGGCAACCCTTACTACGAGTACATTGAGCCGCAAATGCAGGAGGTTCCAGTGGTTGGGGAAGAACTGCAACCAAATCTAGAGAAAATTGCCGCCCTCAACCCCGATTTAATTCTGGGGAGCAAAGTCCGCCACGAGCAAGTTTATTCTCAATTGAGTGCGATCGCCCCGACTGTCTATTCTGAAACCCTGGGAGCAGATTGGAAAGAAAACCTGATGCTCTACGCCCAGGCCCTGAATCGAGAACCGGAGGCCCAAAAGATCCTGGCGGATTGGAATCAGCAGATCGCAAATCTGAAAGCAAAGTTAGGGGATCGGATCAATCAAGAAATATCCCTGGTCCGCTTTATCCCAGGAGTTGCCCGGATCAACTATGAAGACAACTTTGCCGGTCGGATTCTCAAAGAGATTGGATTTCAACGTCCTCCCGCTCAACGTAAAGATGAATTTGCTACTCAGGTCACTTTAGAGCAGATCCCACAGATGGATGGGGATGTACTCTTTTACATGACCTTCAAAACCGAGGAAGGAGAGGCAACAGAACTGGCAAAAACCTGGACCACTCACCCTCTATGGCAAAACCTAGAGGCAGTGAAACAGAACCAAGCCTACGAGGTGAATGATATTTACTGGAACACTGCTGGTGGGGTTCAGGCTGCCAATCGGATGCTGGATGATCTGAATCAATTTTTTTAGCGACTGACCAGAAATTCTTTAATAGAAATTATTCATGCTTACTCAGCCAGGGATGGGGGTCAATGAACTTTAATCATCCCTGGCTAAGCGCTGGCCGAAGCCTAGAACTCAATTGCGTATCTGAGGCTAAAGGTTCTGCCAGGGGCAGCCGTGAAGCTGTCATTAGATCGCAGCCGCAGCAACTGAGATGGGGCACTAAAGTACTGGTTATTGAGCAAATTCTGGATGCCCAACTGCAAGCTTCCTTTGCCAACCTGGATACTGCTAATAAAGTCCAGGGTTACGTAGTCATTCACGGGTCTGGAGTCTACCTCGGCGTCAACGGCGCGATCGCGCCGTTGCTCGAAGATTAACTGATGCTCAAGAGGCTGGTGACTACATCGATGTCAAATGGCTTCTATCACAGTGGGGAATCGCGAATTTCGATAGTGTAGCGATAGCCTTGCTCGGTTAGAAACAGTTGTCGGTGTTGAGCGAAGTCTTCCTCACAGGTGCGAGTAGACACCAAGGTATAAAACTTAGCACTACGTCCATCGGATTTTGGACGTAAGACTCGCCCCAAGCGTTGGGCTTCTTCTTGACGCGAGCCATACTTGCCAGACACCTGGATCAAGACATCCGCATCCGGCAGGTCGAGGGCAAAATTACCAACGCGAGATAATACCAGTCCGATGATTTCACCCTGACGAAAGGCAGTATAGAGGCGATCGCGCTCCTGCTGCTTAGTCTTGCCTGTGATCAGGGGGAGATTAACGGTTTCCGCAATTTGCCTGAGCTGGTCGAGGTATTCGCCAATGATCAAGATGCAATGACCGGACTCTTGCCTGAGTAACTCTTTGACAATGTTCAGTTTACGTGGATTTTCAGCAGCAATGCGAAACTGATACCGACGTTGCGCTAAGGCGTATTCCATCTGGCGATCGCGATCATGGGCAACACGGATCTCGGTACATTGAGCTGCTGCAATAAAGCCTTGACCTTCCAGGTCTCGCCACGGTACGTCGTAGCGTTTGGGACCAATCAGGGCAAACACATCCCCTTCTCGTCCGTCCTCACGGATTAGGGTGGCAGTTAGTCCCAACCTCCGCCGGGCTTGTAGTTCCGCTGTAACGCGAAAAATGGGAGCTGGAAGCAGATGCACTTCATCATAGATAATGAGCCCCCAGGCATAATCACGAAACAGTGCCATGTGGGGGAAGTCATCCTCCTGGCTCGGTCGGTAGGTGAGGATTTGATAGGTTGCTAATGTAACGGCTCCTGTATCTTTGCGTGCGCCACTGTACTCCGCGATCGCGGTTTCGGGCAGGTCCGTTTTATCCAGCAATTCTCGCTGCCACTGACGCACGGAGGTCAGACTACTGGTAAGAATCAGGGTTTGTTCCTGCACAGCCGCCATTGCCGCCATTCCCACCATCGTTTTTCCAGCGCCGCAGGGCAGCACAATCACACCACTGCCACCCTGTACTCGGCCAGACTGGTAAAACAAGTCTGCCGCTTCTTTTTGATAGGGACGCAACTGAAAAGGCTGTCCAGCAAGTGTCTCATCGCGTAAGTTGAGCGGTAGCGAATTACCCACGACATACCCGGCCAAATCCTCAGCCGGATAGCCTGCTGCGAGCAATGCTTGCTTGAGGACCCCTCGATCTGCCAGGTCAATTTGGAAGGATTGAGCAGACAGGCGCTGTTTCAGAAATGGATTGACCTGATTGTGGCGACACAGCAATTCTGCCAAAGGCTGATCTGCCGTTTGTAAAACTAGACTCGCGCCCTCTTGCTCAAGAACTGTGAGGCCATAGCGTTGCCCTAGGGCTGCGATTTCCTGAGCCACAGATTCTGGCATGGGATACTTAGCGTGTTGCTGAAGTGCTTCGACCATGCTGGTGACAGGCATTCCTGCCGCACGGGCATTCCAAATACTCAGTGGTGTGAGGCGATAGGTATGGATGTGTTCTGGGCTCTTGATCAGTTCCGCAAATGGAGCAATTGCGTCCTGGGCTTGCGCGGCTTTAGGAGCATGAACATCTAGCAGCACGCTGCGATCGCTCTGGATAATCAGGGCATTTTCCGGGACATAGCTCATAGCAGGCAGGTAGAAGGAGTCAAAAGATGCAGAGGGTGTTGGGGTAGCACGATGAAACTATCGCAGGGGCAGCGTGTAGCCTAGTTTCCGTAGGGCATTGCGAAAGCGGGTTTCATGCTCAATCGGTACTACAAGATGACAATTGCCAGCCAAAAAACAATACTTTTTCGTGTGGGAATCATTGGCAATGAGGGTAGCTAATGTCGCATGGGCACATTCAATCACCCGTGCCATTCCCTGATCCTTGAGGCTTTGACTGCGGGATTCAACGTCAGCGAAGAACTGCTGCACGGTTTCGGGTAATCCGCCAACACTTGCCTGTTCCAAGAACTCTCGAAAGTCAGAAAGTTGCTGTCCCTCCGCGATTGCGGCTAAAACCTGATCTCGGGCCAGTTGCCAAACCGCATCCGATTTCTGCTGGGTATAAGTTTCTAACATCAGCGTTTCTGCACTGCTAAGGGGACGGCCGGTGACAACAATATCGAAGTTAGGCAACACCCGTAGCACCGGTTCTGCCATGATTGGGGCAGACTGATATGCACTGGTTAAGCCCAGGCAATAGGCACCCAGTGGGGTGAGTCGAAAGCCGATCAAACCATCGTAGCGACTGAAGAAATCGAGATCATCGGCTCCCCATAATTCACGCCATGATGCAGACGGAGCCTGATAAGGAGAAATATACGCCACATCCAGCAATCCCATCGTTGCCGCGTATTCAAACAGAAAGCAGCGCAGGTAGCTGGTTTGTAAAATATTCCAACCTTGCCCAATGTCGTACAAATTGCCGTAGCCTGCTTCTGCAACATAAAGATTTTCCGGCGATCGCGAGACTTCAAAATACTGGTTACTGGCAATCATGTAGCGGAGAAAATCATCAAACATGACCCATTGACCAACTGGGCACTGGGCCAAGGCATCAGCAATCACACTGCGACGCTTATCAAGTGCCGTCAGTCCTCGTTGTCCTTTACCCGTTTGTCCCTTGATGACCTCAATCCGGCGCAACTCATCTATGAGACGGGTTTTTATCCATTTCTTCCACATCCCTTTAACCGTCTTAGCAGGGTCGGAACCCATCGCCTTTTGCCCTGTAGTGGTCAGCTGTAGCTTCTTCCCCTCTAGTGCCGCTAGACCTGCAGCCTGCACAATCAGCGGCCAGGCAAACGCCTTAATCGCCCCAATTTCTTGAATGTTGTCTGTTTGACCCTCCACCGCTAATTCTGGATAATAATCTCCACCTTGGAGTAGATCGCTGAGGGCTTGAATGGTTGCTTTCGTGGGCATAAAGGTCTTGTTACTGACTGCCACCTTACCCAGGTGAATAAACCGCAAAACAGCGAGGAAGTCTTGTTGAGCCACACGCTCCATATCGCAGTGTGTAACCTCGACCTCTTCCCGCTTGTTGACGTATTTTCTAGTGCTGAAATCAAATTCTCGCCATTGAATCTGCGTAATAGCAGGCATCTCTCCCTGCGATCGCATAGTCAGTGGCTGAGGTTTCGGTACAAACTGTCGCAGCCGTTCTTTTAAGTCATCGGGCATGACCAGCCTTGGCTGGTAAGCACTTGGTTTGTAGAAAAATAGTGCTAGCCGAGAGGGTTGTTCAATATGACCATAGATATAGCGGGACTGTTTCCTCCAGTTCGGTAAGCTGCCGTATTTCGCTAAGAATTGCTCTGTTTGAAACTCGCTCTCATCTGCATAGGCGGTCTCAGCAACAGCCTTCTGCTGTATTTCATCAAGTTGGTCCCACAGTGCCTGCAGCTTATTCCCCTGTAGCTGTTCTGTAATGACACTGACTAGTTCTGCTTTGCGGCTCGGTTTGGCAGTTTCCGGTAGAAGGTTGAGCAACTTCTTCAGCTCGTCAACGGTATCGTAATTCAACCCTTCTATTACAGTTGCCAAGGTTGCTGAGGTGGACTGAGCCATACGATCACCCCTAAGTACCAATTTTGATTAATATAGTTGATTTGAAGATGCATCTGCTGCTCCAGGCCTGTTCGCATCTAGTTCATTAGCTGCCGCGACATCTGCCCAAACGTTTCTCGCTCATTCAGTCGCGGGAAGGGTTGATCTACCGGAACCGGCACATCCAGGAAGCGACACAACGGTTCCCAGCCCTGCTTTACCTCATACACCAGCAGCTGCTCTGGTGGCACAACTCGTTTGACTTCTTCAAGACGCTGATTAAACCGTTCAATGGCGTAATCTCTGTCCTCAAACCTGCCTTGAAACTCCCTCTGCCAGTAGGCCAGTTCCGCTAAGCGGAAGACGCGTATAATTCGCCTCAGCTTTGCTGAGAAGGGGAGCTGCAGCGTCATCAACAGCTTCTGTATCCCTTGAGGACCAGCTTTATAGATGGTATTCAAGGAGCTTTCGTACCAGGTGTGGGGGTCGCGCGTGGTCAAGATCACTTTGGCATGCGGGTAATACTGCATCAGCTCCTGGTAGAAAGAGCAACCGGGGAAGTCAACGATCGCCTCGTAGCTCTCAAACAAAGCGTTCCAGTCAACAGGTTCTCCTTGGCTGGCAGCTTCCCAGTGCTGCACTCCTGCAGGGTTTTGCAGCAGCTCAATCATGTGGTAGCACTTTTGGAACCCCAGCATCTCCAGGGCCACCTTCAGGGACAGAGTGCCTGTACGCCCATAGCCTGCGCCAATTATCTGAATTGTCATTACTCCTGCCTCCTTGAGAATCTTGTGCGCCCCTAACACAGATTATTCGGTTCCTCTTCTTTATAGAAGGGAATCTTAGTTCAAGCTGAAGTAAATCTTCAATGGCTAAGCAACGGGGTTGCCGATACCCTATCGATGCACTTCCAAACTTGTCTGCTCTGCGATCTGCTTTCCTTCATCGACGAGATACAGCGGTTTTCAATCTTATGAAGGACAGTAGCAGCAATGAGCAAACCAGTTGCGTAAATGTTTAGGGTCAATTAAATCCATCGCTATCTTGATTAATGTATCGACCCTGTTCGAGGTAGTCGGTGAGAACTTCCGTAAGAAGGCTTTGAGT
>JBGTDP010000330.1:0-2779 GCA_041748255.1 Thermosynechococcaceae cyanobacterium
CGGGCTCCAATTACTGGGACGTTCAAGATTTCTGACAAAATTTCAAACCTGACCCCAGGGGAGAGGGTTCAGGCCGGGACTGTGATTGGCAGGATCGAAAACCCAAGGGGAGATTCTCAATTAGCCACGGCCCAGCAACAACTGAGATCGCAGGTTCAGCAAACTAAAAAGCAACTTGAAAATGCTCAGGACAAAATTGCCAATCGGCAACAGGCTCTGCAAAAAGTTGCCCAAACCTCAAACCAAGAGAACGCTCTACAGGTGAAGTCCTATCAAGCTCAAGTCAACCGCCGGTATAACGAGCTCCAAGAAGCAAAGGAAGAGGCTGAATTTGCCCAGCGAGAAGCTCAGCGCTTTCGGAAGCTGGGGGCAGCAGGAGCCATCTCTCGGAATCGAATTGATCAGGAAGTTACTGAGGCCCAAAGCGCCCAGGAAACGGTTGAAGCTAAACGGGCTCAACTTGCTGAAGCCAAAGCAAATCTGGCCGCTGCAAATGCTGGCCTGGCTATAGAAGAGGGTAATAGCTTCAGCTATCCTAAGGTTCGTCGTCAGGAGCTTCAAACCGAGATTGCTGACCTGCAACTTCAAGTAAAAGAGACAAAGACCCAACTTGAGCAGCAAACGTTAGAGCTGGCAACATCTGACAAGCAATTACAGTTACAGACGGGTGCTGCAATTAAGATGCCGACCACCGGTGTGGTGTGGTCTGTAGAAACCCCTCCCAGTTCCCAAGGAACCACCCTCTCGTCAGGGGATACGATTTTTCGAGTGGTTGAATGTAATAAAACCTGGGTAGAAGCATTCTTCTCTGAGAATGAGATTGGAGAACTTTCTATTGGGGCTCCGGCTCAAATTAAACTCTTGGCTGGCAAGAATCCTTTTTCCGGCAGAGTGCAGAGAATTCGGGCTGGCGTCGGACGCGTTTCCCCGGGTCAAGAGGTAGCGGTCCCTCCACCTGATCAAGTGAGACGGGAGGTAGCTGTTCGCCTGTCTATGAACAATCCGATTCAGGCTCCGGCAAAATTCTGCGGTATTGGCCGGAGTGTGGAAGTGACGTTCTCAGAGGATCAGAGGTTGTTCTTTTGAGCAAATCTGGCTGGTTCCGATGGTTTGAGCGCTTGGTACTCCTCCTGGGAGTTGTCCTAACAGCAATCTGGCTGATTCAGGCGTTCTGGCTGGATATGCTGCCTGAAATTGCTAGTCTCTGGCGATGGGGAGAGGTGGTTTTTGTGCCTCCAGGGTTCTCGTGGCAATCTCTGTTTTTACCAACCCTAGTCCTGGCTATCGGAATCCTGGCAATACAACTTCTCTCTCCCACTGCTTCAGCTTGGTCCAGAACCATTGTTTCTGGCTTCTTGATTTTCTTGGGAGGGCGCTATCTGCTCTGGCGGCTGTTTAGTACCCTGAATCTAGATGATCCCCTCAATGGCAGCCTCAGTCTTCTGCTGTTTTTCATGGAGCTGGTCAACTTTACCAATACGATCGCCTTTTTCCTCATAACAATTCCCAGCATTGACCGCTCCTCAGAAGCTGATCGCTTACAAGAGGTAGTCCTAGATGGGATTTTCCGGCCCTGGGTCGATGTTCTCATCCCCACCTACGATGAACCCCCAGAGGTACTCCGACGCACGATCATTGGCTGTCAAGCCCTAGACTATCCGCATAAACGTATTTGTCTTCTAGACGATACTCGCCGTTCCCCGATTCGTCAGTTGGCTCAGGAGCTGGGATGCTTTTATTTAGATCGTCCGAATAACCGCCATGCTAAGGCAGGAAATATCAACCATGCCTTGCCCTACATTAAGGGAGACTTAATTGCCATCTTTGATGCCGATTTTGTCCCGACGCGCAACTTTCTAACCCGCACAGTAGGTTTTTTCAGAGATCCTCAGGTTGCCTTGCTTCAGACGCCCCAGACTTTTTACAACGAAGATCCAATTACAGAAGATTTGGGGCTTCAGGGCATTCTGACCAATGAGCAAACGTTGTTTTTCCGGCACATTCAGCCTAGCCGGGATGTTGCCAATGCGATTATTTGCGCGGGTTCTAGCTTTGTGGTCCGGCGCAGTGCCCTGGATCAAATTGGTGGAGTCCCAACAGCCAGCATCACAGAAGATTTCCTGACCTCTATCAAGCTGCAGTCCTTAGGATATCGTCTCAAGTACTTAAACGAAGGTCTATCCGCTGGTTTAGCCTCAGAGAGCATTGGTGCCTATATCAACCAGCGGTTGCGCTGGGGCCGGGGCACCATTCAGGCCATTTTCACAGATGCTAATCTTTTTACGATCAAGGGTTTGAGCTTGACCCAGCGACTGACCCATGGGACCGGCTTACTCTACTGGTTTTTATCCCTGCCGCGACTGGTCTTTTTATTAATTCCCTTAGCCTATCTACTCTTTCAGCTGGTACCGCTACGGGCCACGGTGGATGGGGTACTTTACTTTTTTGTCCCCCACTACCTGGGGGTTATCTTAGCCTTCTCCTGGTTAACCAAAGGCAGGCGATCGGCCCTGTGGTCAGATATTTACGAGACAATTCTCTGCGTACCGATGACCTTAACGGTCTTTCAAACCCTGATCAAACCCTTTGGCAAGGGGTTTAAAACTACTCCAAAAGGTCTATCTACTGAGCGGATTAATATCAACTGGCGACTTGTTGGCCCTTTGCTGGGGTTGCTTGCCCTATCGCTGGTGGGAATGATTAACGGTGTCGTCAATCCTGGATGGTTCACCTTTGGTCCCGGTGCCCTGGGGGTCAATTTATTTTGGACCTTTTACAA
>JBGTDP010000331.1:0-2599 GCA_041748255.1 Thermosynechococcaceae cyanobacterium
AAACATCGCAATGACTGAAACAATCGTGGCACTTGCTCAGAAACTTAGCGTTGAGGTGACAGCAGAAGGGATAGAAACAATTGAGCAGCTAGTAGAACTTAGAAAGCTAAATTGTGGGTACGGGCAGGGGTACTTTTTTTCTCGGCCACTGGATACGAAGGCAGTAGAGAAGCTGCTAAGCACAAAACCAAAGTGGTAAGAGTGCCTTAATATCGAGAAGTTGGCTGGAGGATCTAGAGAAATTCAAACAGTGGAAAGTTCTGCTCTATTCTCATCAAATATTACAAACATCAACTATTATCTAATTTCTATTTTATTCTATAAAAAGAAAAGTGACTGCCACTCTCAACAACTCTAGTGCTTTATTAAGTATTGCCAACCTTTCACAAAGCTCTCAAATTCGCCAGGTTTTCTCTGAGGCTTGTCACATTACCTTGGAAGCGTCCCTCATTGCCTTGGAAGTGTAACTTGTTACCTTCGCGGTGTCTCATGGAATAAAAACACATCCCCCCCCGCCCCTCTATAAAAAAGATTCTGTCACGAGCTGCCCTGGGTCAAGGGTCATCCGACCTCAATAGAGGCGCAAAGCGCCCTTGACCCAGGGCTGAGCGCTCGTGAATAAGATCTTGACCAGGGGGGCGGGGGAGTAACTGCTCCCATTTACCGGAAATCAGAGCTCCATCCGTTCTATGCTTCATAGTCTAGTTCTGGCTGAGATTGGGCTTCTAGATCAGGCTCAAGGACGGATTGAGCTTGTTCGAGCAGTTTCTCTAGGTATTGAATGGTCTTGGCGGTTGCCATGGCGGGGGATTGATGTTTTTGCCAGTGGGCTATCAGGGGACTGCGCTGTTCGATGGTCTTGGTGATTTGTTCTGGGGGATAGCCTTTTACGAGTCCCTGCTGCAGGGCTTGCTGATCTCTGGCGATGGCTTGGGCTTGGTCAAAGACCCAGGGCCAGGTGTCGTAGTCTTGTAGGGTGATCAGGTCTTGGGGGATGAGTCTTTGGGCAACCTGGATTTGCATTGCTTGGGAATCTGATGGGGCGAGTTTCATCTGTATTAGTTGGCCCCGATTATCTTTGGCATGGAGGGAGAAGCTTTTTTCCTGGTTGCTATGGGTATAGCGGATTTGATACTGGCTGCTCTCAATCTGCCAGGTGTCAGGACCAGTTTTGAGCTTCATGTTCTCTGCTGTAGCTCGTTTTAGTGATTTGAGAACGGTGCTGTAGATCTTCTGGGCAAGCTGGCTTTGGTGGGGATCAATGGGCTGGGACTGGCTTTCTATGGCTGGAACGGGGAGATCTTTAGGGATCGCCGGTGCCGTTTGAACAGAGGAGGAAGAAGCCAGCAGCTCACTGGGATTGGCTTTGGCACGGCTGGGCAGGATTGCCTGCTTAAGGGTAGTGGGATCATCGGTGTAGATCTGGAGGTCGTGGCGCTCTCGGCTGACGGCGACGTAGTAGGCTTCTTTGCCCAGGGTCTGGGGGTGAGCAGTATCCACACAC
Source organism: Thermosynechococcaceae cyanobacterium (assembly GCA_041748255.1). Taxonomy (GTDB): domain Bacteria; phylum Cyanobacteriota; class Cyanobacteriia; order Thermosynechococcales; family Thermosynechococcaceae; genus JBGTDP01. The sequence continues at coordinate 1,505 of JBGTDP010000331.1, forward strand.
CAGATCACGTTGTCTTGGGTTTTGCCCTGGGCGGCATAGGTGGTGCTGACGTAGTTGTGGTCGATGAAGGGGAGGTCTTGAGCTTTATAGGTGGTTTCCCAGCCTTTGGTGTGCAGGGTGATTTCGTTGGTGCTGGAATTGAGGGCGGTGACCCGGAAGGGCTGACCGTTGATCTGCTTGCGTTTGGGGCTGTTTTTGGTGAATCGGCCTTGGTCCCCGATGGCAAGTTCTAGGGGACGGAGCTGATAGACCTGACGGTTGACGTGCTGATTGCAGGGGCTGTTGTGGATTTTGCCCTGGGGGTCGGTGAGGGTGAGACGATTGCTCTGGAGGTCGATATCAGTAACGCGGTAGGGTTGACCCTGGGTAAAGTGTTTGTAGTTGGTTCCGAAAATGATCGTGTCACCAGGTTCGTAGTAGACGGCCTGTTTTTTGGCCCAAGCGTCCAGGTATTTGGGTTTTAGAACTTCCAGGGTCATTGTTTCAGCACTGAGGCTGCCTTCGGTTTTGAGGCCGGCGCGAATGGTCTGGGTGATGGCTTCTCGTTCAGCATTGGTCCCGGCTAGGAGCAGGGTTTGGGTTCGCTCTTGGGGACTGAGGCTCAGGTAGTCCTGGGCAGCGGCGGTGATCCGAGCTTCAGGATCTCGGATTTGGGTGATTCGGTTGATTTGCTCTAGCTGTTTGTAGGACTGGGCAATCTGGCCTTGGGCAGCCAGGTCGGTGATGATTTTCAGATCCGGGTCTTGCTGGCGGCGACTCTCGCTCATCAAGGTGGTGGAAAGGCCGGAGCGTTGCAGCAAGCCAAAGGGTCCCCCAGCTTCAATGCTGCTGAGTTGTTTGGTATCCCCAATCAGAATCAGGCGGCTATGGGTTTTTTCAGCTTTTTGCAGGAGACTGAGCATTTGGCGGCTGCTCATCAGACCCGCTTCATCAATGATCAGGGTTTGATGGTTGAGGGGGCTGGCATCGAGCAGATAGCTATCAAGGGTCTGGGCGGGGATGCCGGTGTCGGTTTCCAGGGTCTGGGCGGCGGCGGCACTGGGGGCGAGTCCTTGGAGAGAGTGGGGAGGGGCTAGGTCTTTGAGGGCGCTCAGG
>JBGTDP010000332.1:0-3789 GCA_041748255.1 Thermosynechococcaceae cyanobacterium
TCTTTAGGGATGACAAGCTGTCTACAACGCTTGTTGAATGAGGGATAAAGCTCTCATGCCTCGTTGAAAATTGAGCCGTTTATGGGGCTTGAGGCTCATCAAGTCCCTAGCGAGTGGGTCCCACACCTCCATCGCATATCGCCACAGATACCCATAGAGTCCGATAGTAAAGTCACTATGCCTGGGCAGATGGCGCTGTTTTTCCTGGAGGCGACTACCATAGTGTTGGATGCCTAATTTTTTAAGCATTTTCCCCCAACAGGTCGCCAGACTATAGGCCATCACTAAGATTAAGACGAGGGCTAAGAATCGCACATCATTGACCTTAGCGCTCTCTAAATTATAGCCGCCACTTTTACAATCTTTGAACATCATTTCAATGCCCCACCGACATCGATAGAGCGCCAGGGCCTGCTTAAGCGTTGGCAAGGAGGTAAGAATATACCACGGCTCTTTACCGCCTTTACCTCGGTACTTTCGTTTCCAGTAAAAAGCGAGGTTGAAGGGGCCAAGTGGCTCTGTTTTACCACAATAGATGCCTGCAAAAAATCCTTTCATTGTCGGCTCAAAGCCCATCTCTTTAAGCGGTTGATACTCTGAGCCATCGGCTTGGATATACGCGCTCTTTTTCTGCCTGAGTGCAAAGTCTACATTCCACTGACTCAGGGCTATTGCCAGCTTGGGGCTATGAAATTCACGGTCTCCAAGCACCAAAACTCGATAGGACTTCAAAAGCTTGATGGCTGTTTTCAAGACGCGCTTTTGAGTTGCTAGATTACTGCTACCTTGTTTGTTCAAAATCTCCCAATAGATAGGGAGAGCATGTTTACCCCAAACGATGCTCACCATCAAAATATTGCGACCTTTCCACTGAGTGCGGTCAACAGCAATGACGACATAGCCTGAGACAGTATGCCTGAGTTTTTTGAAGTGACGCCGAGCGCGACGGTTGAAGCTACGTTCTTTGACTTCTTGCCTGAGCCAGTATTTCAAAATGGGAAACCACAGTAGACGCACACTCAGGTTAGGAAGGACTAAAAATCGCTGCAAATTACGAATGCGGCTACCGTAGTAAATCGGTTGAGGAAATAGGCCAGCTAAACGAGATAATTGGATCTGACGATGACTTTGCAGCAGGAGCACCAGCAACTGTAAAGTCAGGTACTGACTCTCGCTCAGATGTGATCTCAACACTTTTTGGTAGAATGTAGGCAACATTTTTTGGATAGGGTAGTCGTCTTGACCACCCTATTTTCTTTTGGTACTTGAGCGCTAGAGGCACCAGCAGCACTACGTCACAGATACCTTGTCATCCCTAAAGTGATGTAGTAGTCACCCTGGCGGCTCTTGTTCAAGGTTGCACTGGTAGGAGATTGCCCCCGAAGCAAAGCAATTTGATAGCCGCCAATAGCCAGCTTGAAGTTGGCCCGTCCAGACTTGAGGGTAACTCCCACACTCTGAGCAGCTTCAACATACTTAAAAGTTCGAGCATCCAGGCTAAAAGAAGTAGGTCTAAACTTGTGAACTTGGCTTACTGCTTTGGCATTGGCAATTACTCGCCTGATTGCTTGGCAGACGTGATTTGCTTTAAGTCCAGTAGCTTCTCTTACAGGTTTGTAAACCTTGTGATGCAGCTTAGTTGTGTTCCAGCAATCTTCTTGCTTGGCCACCTCCAAAATCTGATTACAAGCATCAGCAAATCCCTGAAGAGTTTGGTCAATCTCTGGCCTCAACTCTACAGGGACTATCAGCTTACACTTTACAGACAGGGCTTGAGTCATAGGCCCATCATATATCATCCAGCACTTTTATTTGTAAACCTATATGGAGTCTCGGGCTTCCTCCCCACAGCTTAAGCAAGGGGTTTCCAGCCGAGAAATATCTGATGAAAATACTTCAAATTGGTGAGAAAGTTATTCGCGCCGACGAGCTTCTAGCTTTGCTTAATCGCTATCAGTTAACCCCTCAACTGGTGCGAAATTTAATCGTTGATCAGGAAATCTTTCAATTGTCTTGCACTGAAGCTGAGCGTGCTGCTGCCCTTGAAGCCTTTTGCCAGCAGCAGCAACTGTCAACGCCCGTAGCCCAGCAAACCTGGCTAGATCAACAAGGTCTGACCCCAGCAGACCTGGAGAAACTAGCGCTTCGCCCCCTGTTGGCAGAAAAATTTAAGATGGCTCAGTGGGGAAATAAAGTCGAATCATATTTTCTCGCCCACAAGTCCAACTATGACCGAGTGATTTACTCGCTGCTGCGGACTAAGGATCTCGGGGTGGCGCAGGAGGCGTACTTCCGCATCCAAGAAGCGGAGCAGTCATTTAGTGATCTGGCCCAAGAGCACTCACAAGGTCCAGAGGCCAGCTCTGGCGGGGTTGTCGGCCCGATGTCTTTGAAGGTTCCCCACCCGGCGATCGCTCGGACTCTTGCTATCAGTCAACCGGGGCAGTTGTGGCCGCCCACTCGCCTAGAAGAGTGGTTTTTAGTCGTGCGCTTAGAAAAGTTTTTTCCGGCCCAGTTAGATGAGTCCCTGCGCCGTCGCATCCTTAATGAGCTGTTTGAAGACTGGCTTGCCAGCCAGATTCAGCAGGTGGGTCCCCTCCGTCAACTTTCCCCAAGCTTAACCCCTTCAGCATGACGCAAACTGTTTCTCAGCCTCAAGTTCAAGAGTTTCTGGCCCTTACCAGCCCTTTTGACCAACTGCGGCCAGAGGCTTTAGGCAAGCTTGTCTCCCGGTGTCAGATGCTGCGCTATCGCATGGGACAGCCGATCCTGGTGCGGGAGAAACTGCCCGCTCAGGTGGTGATTCTCTATCAAGGACAAGCCAGGGTGCTTGGCTATGATCAGCGCACCCAAACATCAATGAGCTTACAGGTGGTTGGATCTGGAGAAGTTCTCGGTTGGATGGGTCTGGTGCGGGGTGTTCCTTGTGAAACCGCGATCTCTTCGACCGAGGTGATTGGCATTGTGCTGCCAGCTGAGGACTTTTTAGGGTGTCTGGCAGCAGAGCCCTCTCTCAGAGAGGCTTTTCAAACTCGCTGTGGCCTCAGTGAAGTGTTTGAACTGATTAGCCTAGAGCTGCAGCGGCGAGCCGATGGAGCAACGAACCTAAAACAACTGGCATTTCAGGTTTGGGAACAAGCCCAAGTCCTAACGCTACCCAAGGGTTCGGTCGATGTAACCAAGCTCGATCCGGGTTTGATCTGGCTGGTGAGTGGGGGCACCGTTGCCGAATTTCCCGTGGGCAGTCGCTTACCTCAGGGGTCCCCAGAAATCCGAGTCGAGAGTCCCCAGGGGGCAAGGCTTTTGGGAATCAAAGAACCAAAGCCCCTAGCTATCCCTGCTACCGTCCAGAATAATTCTCCTGCTTCAGTTGAGGCTGAGATCCCTTATGCCCCAGATCACCCCCCCGATCCGCTAAGTGATCCCCTAGCTCCGCGGCCCAAATACCCTTTTGTCCGGGGTCGGGGTCCGATTGAGTCTCCTTTGGCCTGCTTTGCAATGCTGGCGAGATATGCAGAGGTCCGGTTTCGCCGGGATGTAATCCGTAAAATCCTGGACAATCAGCTCGAAAGCACCGGCCAGATTTCCCTGCAAGCCTGCGGGGCTGTAGCAGAAATGATCGGCCTCAGTGCCCAACTGGTAAAAGTGCCAGCAGCAGCAGTTCATCGTCTGCAAGCTCCGGCTTTGGTTGCCTGGCAAGATAGCTTTGCAATCCTCTACCAGATCAGCGATCGCGAGTTAGTCCTGGCGGTGCCAGAAATCGGAATTATCCGTCGCAAACCCCAGGAC
>JBGTDP010000333.1:0-3447 GCA_041748255.1 Thermosynechococcaceae cyanobacterium
GGGTATTCCTTGACCAGCCGATCCAGTACAGCGTTAATCTCAGGCAGATAGAGACCATGCCGGGCCAGTAACAATAGCAGCGGGAGTTGCTTGGAATTTTGTTTGAGCAAGGTTTGAGCAATCTCAACCGTGCGGGGATGGCCCGGAAATCGAGCGATCGCCTGCTGCCAGTAATCTGGTTGTGTTTGGCCCAAGGCATACAAAGCTTCTGCGGCAGCCGGATTGTCAGGATAGCGCTTTAAGAGCAACTGCCAGGTGGCTGTTACCTGAGATTGGTTCCCAACTAATGCCTGGGCCTGGGCTTGCTTGACTAAAATCTCCGGGGCTAGAACCGGATAATCTTGCGCTAAACCTTTGAGCCAGGGTAGAGCCTTGGCCCCCTGTCCCTGCTCAACCCAGTCAGCGGCTAGTAAATAGCGAGCCCGACTCCGGTCTAATTGCGTGCCTGTCTTAGCCAGGGCTTCTAGCAGTGTGGTTCGTTGACTGGGGGGCAGGTGCAATAGCAAGGAAATTGCTGAACTCGGCGGACGAGCATAATCTAGGTCCTGCCGTGGAGGTTGAAACCTGCTTTGATTAAGGACCAACCAAGAGCCCATTGTCAGGGCGGCGACCCCTGCAGTAATCACTACTACAGATGTAGGCATTCCGATGCGTCTGGCGATGGATTTCACCATTGATGCCTCCCCCAGGTGCTAGAAAGTATCTCTTAGCTCTTCTGCATTCTAGGCACTCTAGCTGGAAGTGACCAGCGGTCGGATTAATTTTTGGTAGTCATGAATAGTAATGGCAACTCGATAGACTAGGAACGATACTAGAGCCAGAGCTGATGTCTACTTCTTTGGGGTAAGCCCAGGTGAGCTATTGAGCTAGGACCACTACACCGACAGTTCAATAATTCTCTTTAATGGGAAGTGCAAACTTCTGAATAACCTAAACAGTAAAAACAGTGATAACTCTTTGTGACTAATTTGGCTAAATATTAAAGCTTTTTTAGCAAATCATGACTTCACTTCAAAAGAAAACCCCTGCTATGGTTCCACCTGGGAAGCTTGCTCTTCCCTTCATTAAGTAGAGACGATATTAATAGGCAACAGCAGCCCCTGCAGGCTTTCGGTGATCAATACCTTCCTGAAGTTGGCCGCTGGGGTCTGCCAAGATAGATTCTGCGGCTCCCCAGGGGATGAGTGGAACAACCCTGTAACCCATTCCCCACAGATTCTGCGAGACATCGGATTTTATTGCATAGGGTTCACTGAATACAAAGTTTGGAAGACCCTGATAATGCAGCCGAGGAGCATTTACAGCCTCAGAAATCGGCAGCTTGTAGTCAATAAGATTGATCAGAACCTGTAGAACTGTCGTAGGAATTGTCGGTCCTCCAGGGCTACCAGTGACAGCAAAGAGTTTGTCCTTGCTTGTAACAATGGTCGGGGACATTGAACTCAGCGGCTGTTTTCCTGGCTCAACGGCATTGGCACTGCCCTGAACCAAGCCAAACTGATTGGATTTGCCTGGCTTGGTGGCAAAGTCATCCATCTCATTATTCAGAAAAAAGCCAGTGTCTCCGGCAATCACTCCAGCGCCAAAGTAGCCATTAATGGTGTAGGTCAGGGAAACGGCATTTCCTTGAGAGTCCACGACTGAAAAATGGGTAGTGTTCGTCCCCTCTGGTTGAGAGATGATGCCTTTGTAGAGAGGCTTGGGAGAAATAGCTCGGTCTTCAGGAATTTGAGCGCGGATCTTGGATGCATATTCTTTGGATACCAGTTTCTCGACTAGACTACTGACAAATGCCGGATCACCCAAATAACGGTTGCGGTCGGCAAAGGCAAACACCATTGATGCCAGCATCGGGTGAAGACTCTCTTCGGTATGCCAGCCAAGCTTGCTGAGGGGATAGCCTTCCAGGATATTGAGCATTTGGCATAGCATTACCCCACCCCCCGGCAAGGGAGCAGTCAGAACTTCATAACCTCGGTAGGTGCATCCAAGGGGTTGAGTCTCAGAGATAGAGTAATTAGAAAAGTCTTGCTTGCTAAGGATGCCCCCATTTTTTCGACTGGCTTTAATAACTTTGTCAGTGATCGCGCCCTTGTAGAAGACATCTGGCCCATTTTGAGCAATCAGTCGGAGTGTGTTCGCTAGGTCTGTTTGAATTAAGAGATCGCCCTGCTGATATTCCTGCCCCCCGTTCTTGAGGAAAATCCGGCTGACATTCGGCTGAGAACGAAACCTTTTTGTGCCAAACTTCAGAATTTGAATATCCTCTTTTTGCAAGACAAATCCCTTCTCAGCTAAATCAATTGCCGGAACCATGACTTGCTGCCGGTCCATTGTTCCATACTTACTCAAAGCATAATCAAGCCCCTTTACCGTTCCAGGAATCCCAACTGCCAAGTAGCCTTTGGTGCTGTGGCCAGAGACAACTTTTCTTTGCTGATCAAGATACATATTCTGACTAGCTTTAAGGGGCGCTTTTTCCCGAAAGTTAATGAAGGTAGATTTGCCGTCTGCAAAGCGAAGGGTCATGAATCCACCGCCCCCGATGTTGCCACAGCAGGGATCTGTAACAGCTAAGGCGTACCCCACTGCTACGGCTGCATCAACTGCGTTGCCTCCTTGCCTGAGAATTTGTAGCCCTACTCGGGATGCTTCGTGTTGGGTGGTGACAACACCAACGTTCTTTGCTGGCAGGGTAGAAACCCGTGCTAATGTTTGCTTGCGATCGCAAGATGTTGCTGAAGGTGAAGCTTGGCAGCCAAGCCAACTCAAAGGAATATAGAGGTAGCTGAGGGGATGGAAGATGTCCCCGTACAAGGCCATATCTAGCCCGACGACAAGTCCGATTGAAGCAACTCCAATCCCTAAATTCTGAAACGCCCTATAAAATCTTTTGCGTTTATCCATGCAGCTAAAACTATATGTAGCAATATTCCTCAGAGTCTTGGCCCGACAAACTATTGTCACCGCCTAAATAGTTTCTGATCGATCCCTGCCTGTCAATTCGGAGGTGCGGCAACAAAAACAGAGGCAGCTTGACGTTGAAAGTAACCCTCAAAGACAGTAATTTCAATACAGAAGGAGTAACCATAGCTCTGAATCAGACAGCACTCAATTGGCCTTTTCCGCACAGCCGCCTCACAGCAAAAAGACTTCATCCTGGCTTACAGAGATGACAGATCCGCTCTGGCTAGCCTTAGGAGGGGAGCTTTGATAAATTCCCCAGGTCAAAATCGTGCAGTAATCATTGGTGGGGGCATTGTTGGTCTCTTAGCCGCCAGGGTTCTTTCCGATTACTTCCACTGCACCCTCATCGAAGCAGATAAACCGCCTGAATCTCCAGAGCCCCGTAAGGGAGCAACTCAGACAACCCAACCTCATATTCTTCTTGCTCGGGGCTACAGGATCATTGAAGAATTGTTTCCAGCAATAGGCTCTGACTGGGTT
>JBGTDP010000334.1:0-14449 GCA_041748255.1 Thermosynechococcaceae cyanobacterium
CCCAGACTTGATCGGGCGATTAACTTTCTTACTCTAGAAGGAATCCTTTTGCTGTCAGAACGTGCAAAATTAAAGTTAAGCCGGATTACAAATAGGATTAATAGAGATGAATATTATTCGCATTGTTGCCTCGGTCCTCCTGCCACCTCTGGGGGTATTTCTGACGGTTGGTCTAGGTGGGGCTTTTTGGATTAATGTTGTACTGACCCTACTAGGCTGGGTGCCGGGCGTTATTCACGCGATTTGGGTAATTGCCAAGCACGATCGCGTTTATGGAACCTAAAAATTGTTCTAGAAGTTAATTAGATGCTCCCTAGACAGGGAAATGATTAGGGATGTTCTAGGCCCCTAGATTTAGGCTAAATGCTGGTCATGAAGGCCGCATTTCGCAGGGGCCTTTGATCATTCTGGTTTTTTCTCAAACTGATTCCACGACCTTCTCCCCAAACACCACTGGGAACATTGTTAGTTTGCTGGATATGATCTGGTCTGCAGAGCTCCGCAGGGTTAAAATATCCCTCAGTGTATCTGTAGACGCAGAATCTGGGTTGCATTCTTGAACCTAAGACGTTTCAATCCCACTGCGTTTGACTCAGGGTAACCAGTTAAATCTATTTTGCCGGGATGTACCCGCATAAATGGGTTCATTATCGCAGGAGTATTTAAGCACCAGCTTCTAGTAAGATTTTATTGAGTCAATATTTAAGGGCTATCTTGGGAGTGAGTTGCCAACAGGCAGCTCTCGCTTGATGATTAAATTTGTGGATCATGCATTCTTCGGTGTCTGTCTGTCCAGTTCCACCTGAACAAAGGCCCATCAACGAATACCAAACTCTCAGAGAGTCTTGTTTTTTCCGCTGGGCAGCTTCTAGTTTGCCGAACTACTCGTTGACGCTGGTTAAAGTCTGGTCCCTTAGCTGGCTAGTCATGGGCCCGGTTGCCGCTGCTAGTTTTGCGCCCCAAGAGTATCCGGTTCGATTTGCCTTAAGTGCGACGGCTGGGGCGATCTTTTTTTTGGGTTTAATTCTCTTGCGATCATACCTAGGCTGGTCCTATGTCTGCGATCGCCTATTGCGGGGAACCGTTTTCTATGAAGAAACCGGCTGGTACGATGGTCAGCTTTGGTCAAAACCTGCGGCGGAACTGGAGAAAGACCAGATTGTCGGCACCTATGAGGTTCAACCAATCTTGCGACGCCTCAGAAGAACCTTTGGTTTGCTGGGGTGTCTGCTGGGCAGTGGCTATCTTCTGTGGAATTTTCTCTAGTAAGGTTACGCTATGGGTCTATATTTTGCCGGGTACAGCTTGCGCCTGATTCAGTTCAGGATAGGGGGATAATTCATGACCATGGGCAAACGGACTCAGGCAGCGGATCTAGAAATTGCGCTCCTGCGAGAAGGGATTGTGGAGTCAAGACATCATGCCCTAGCAGTTGTTTGTAATGATCGGGGTCGAGTTTTATCCACTGCTGGGGACCCAGAAACTGCTTTTTTTATCCGCTCAGCGCTGAAGCCCTTTCAGGCCCTAACGGTGACAACAACGGGAACCCTTGAGCGTTATGAATTAAGCGATCGCGACCTGGCAGTAATGTGTAGCTCCCATCAGGGAACCCTTGAGCATGTGCGTCAGGTTTTTAATATTCTCTGGCGCTGCGATATTGACCCCAGTGATCTTCAGTGCCCACGCCCAGCTGGGACCCGGAGTCCGCTGGAATACAATTGTTCTGGTAAACATGCTGGGATGCTTGCCGTTTGCCAGCAACGGAGCTGGCCCCTCCAAACCTATCTGCAACGAAATCATCCCCTACAGCAGATGATTCTGGGTAAAGTGGCAGAGTTGTTGAAAATGCCAGCAGTAGAATTTATGAGCGCCCACGATGACTGTGGCGCCCCAACCTACTTTATGCAGCTTAGTCAGATGGCAACCCTGTATGCAAAGTTGTCCGCTGGGGAGAACCTGGCGATGGAGCGAATTGTCCGGGCCATGACCCATCACCCAGGCATGGTGGCCGGGGAAGGACAGTTTGACACAGATTTAATGCGCCTCACCCAGGGAGAACTAGTCAGCAAGACAGGTTCAGAAGGCATTCAGTGTATTGGCCGCCTAGGGGAAGGGATGGGGTTATCAATCAAAGTTATTGACGGGGCCAAAAGAGCCAAATATGCCGTGGCAATTCATCTGCTCAAGCAAATGGGCTGGATTAACCCTTCAGTGGCTGAAACCTTGGCAGAGACCTACTTTATGTTGGGCAACTATAAGCGCCTGGATGTGGTTGGTGAGCTATCAATGCTCTGAAGGTTCTAATCCCAAGAGAAAATGGGAGGCGGACAGCAGGTTACTGTGAATCCGCGTCGGTTGTAACTGATAGAGATAAGCACAACTCCGAATCCCACAGGTGAGGGCGATTGTTGAGAGGCCACTGGCCTGTCCAGCCTGAACATCTGCTTCGGTATCTCCAATCATCCAGGCAGACTCAGCCTCAGCCAAGGGATATTTCGCCAGGACTTGGTGCAAAAGATTGGTCTTGACGTCTGTGTAGTTGTGGTAGGCAGCCTGCTGATCCTGAGTGCCGCAAACTTCTGTAAACAGGTGATCCAACTGATATTTTTGCAGTAGCGCGATCGCTTGGGTTTGACAGCGCAGGGTGATCACGGCTAGCCGAAAGCCACAGGCATGGAGTCGGGCCAGGGCCCAACGCACCCCCGGCTGGAGCTGGTCTTTCTCTAACAACGCAGGCTGGTTTACCAGTTGGCTGACCCGCTGTAAAAAGAAGTCAATTTGCTCCCCCTCTAGGCCTGATCGCTGAGCAATTTCTACATCCGGTGTGCGGGCTTGCTTCAACTGCCAGAACTGATCTTTAGTCAAGGTTTGCAGCGGCAAAGTAATCCCTTGATCTTGAAACCAGGCTTGGGTGTCGGCTAGGCCAAGTTGGTACGTTTGGTAGTACCGCTGGGAAACATCAATCAGGGGACCGTCTAGATCACAAAATATCGTCACCTGCGAGGATTTGGGGGCAATAGTTTGGCCACTCCTGAATCCAACAGTCCTTTGCTCAAGCTTATCGGCACCAACCATGGATGCTTCCTACAGAGATTGCAATATATCTTCACCATGATCCTAACAGCTAACCCATAAGATTATTAAGATTTTGCTTGATTCTATGCTTAGAAAAACTTATCGGAATGATTAGAACTGGGAGGGTAGTCGTTTCCAGAACCGTATTTCCAGGCGTCCAGCCAGCGATCGCAGAGGTACTGCTGAGCCGGAGCTAAAGACGACCGCCAAAACTGTGAAATTCCAGCCCCAGAATTAAGTCCACTGTAAAGCCCCAACCTCAGGTAATGCCCCAGCCAATCCCCCAAGGCAGGGAAGCCAACCTGGGGAATAATCCGAGCAACTAGACCAGGATGCCTCAGACTGACCCGGATTAAAGTTCTAGAAAGGGGCCAAAACTGCACAACATCTTGAAGAAAAGGACGCAGAACCGGATCGCCAAGCCCTTCCATACACTTAAACACAGCCCCAAGCAGGGAGTTAATTTGATCGGGATCAAGCTTTTGATTAACCCCGGCGCTCATCGCCCGCTGAAACAGCCAGGTGACTGCCAGGCTGGGTTGATAGGGTTGCAGTCGGGCCAGAGCTCGTTGCTCTAGGGAATGCGTTTCTAGAGCTTGGTGAATTCCAGCATCAAGTCGCGGCAAGTGGCGAACCATGGCCCCAAACCCACCAAAACTTAAAGGAGACTGGCTGCCACTACTATCTCCCACCGCCAGAATGCGACTCCAGGGAAGTTGCAGGGGGCTTTGGCGATAGCAGGGAAAAAAACCAAACAAAGCCCGTTGAATATCTAATTGGTCTAGCTCAACCTGCTGATATTCCGGCAGCAGCGCTAAATAATCAGCAAACAGGGCTTCTAAGCTGGGCCGCTCAGGGTCAGCATCGGCGTAGGTAAACAGGTAAGTGGTTCTGCCATCTCGGGCCGGAAAGGCTTCCCAGAAATACTGGCACTGCCGCTGTAGGGGGGTAAAAGAAACCAACAGGTCCCCAGTTTGATTGGGTGGATAGCCCTGGGCACAAGTTCCCACCACCAGACAAACGCCCTCGGGTTGCTGCCCTTGCCGGGCCTGGGCAACGATCGGTGAGAAGTGGCCCATTACATCTAGTAGCAGTCGAGCGTGAAACGGTTGTCCTGCTTGAACAGCAACGCCATCGGGATGGACCACAGCCTGCTCAAAGGCAGTATTCTCAAACAGTTGGCCCCCAGCTTCTAAAAAGCAAGTTTTGAGGGTCTCTAGCAGAAACACCGGATCAACCCCCACATTCAGCACATCCCGGACCCAAACATCTTCTGCTCCCAAAAAACTCACCCGGGCAGGATTATATTCCGTAGCGATCGCCTGCTCTAACTGGGCCTCACTCAGTAAACCAAGTTCCCTAAAAACCAATAGCTCAGCGCGGGAAATATTCCACTCCTGATCCCGCCCCCGCAGCACTCCCCGCTCCAGCAGCGCCACGCGCCATCCTCGGCGGGCTAGGGCGGCCCCAATCATAATCCCCAGGGTGCCACCACAGACAACAACATCCCAATCTACCGATCCCAGGGCTGCCTCAGTGGTGTGAATTACCTCAGAGCTAGAAAGAGAATTATCTTTGTACTGCTGCCAAAGGCTATCGGCTCGGCGCAGGTTAGCTAGAGGATTGCCCGGCACCCCAGTCAGGGTTTGTTCTACCAAATTCATCCCCAAAAAATCCTCTGATTGAGACCTACTGTTGATCCTAAGCTGATGGCTGCCTTTGGGGCACCTCAACGGTAAACGTCGTCCAGCCCGCCTGACTTTCGACAGAAATTTGGCCCTGGAGTTGCTCCACCAGCTTTTGTACCAGGGCTAATCCTAATCCGGTTCCTCCCTGCTTCCAGGGATCGGCATCTGGAATCCGGTAAAACTTGGTAAAAATTCGCGGCAGTTCTGCTGCAGGGATCTCGGCTTGATTGGCGACTGCAAAAATGATTTTGGCCTCCCCCGCCCCATTTTGATTGACCCTGAGGGCAATCTCCCCCTGGGTGGGCGTATACTTGCAGGCATTATTCAAAAGTTCAGAGAGTACCCGCTCTAAAGAAGAGCGATCAGAACTCAACGGCGGCAGATTCGCAGGACACTCAACCTGAATGGTTTGCTGGCGCTGTTGAATCCGCGTTTTAAACGCTTCCAAAACAGTGGGCAGCCACTCGTTCAGCTGTAGTATCTCTGCCCCGACCGGGTTAGCCCCCGCTTCAAGTCGCTGTAAATCTAGCAAATTATTGATCAGCTCGGTTTCGCGGATACATTCTTTGCCCAAAATATCCAGGTAACGTTCTTGACGTGGGTCTTGGGGAAACTGCTTTAGCATGTGGATGGCCAACTTGATATTGGTCATCGGGGTGCGCAGTTCGTGGGAAACCGTGCTTAAAAAATCATCTTTGAGGGCATTGAGTCGCTCAAGCTCGTGCATTTTTTGCTGCAGTTGGGCCGTCCGCTCTTGGACTTGGCGCTCTAGGGCTGTGTTGAGTTCCTGCACTTGCTGGTAGAGCTGGGCTTGATGAATAGCGATCGCACACTGATTGGCAATGGTAGTGACTAGATTCTGTTCATCAATGGTCCAGCGTTGGTTGCTAGTGATGGCCGATTGTTCCTCTCGTTCACAGCGATACAGGCTAATACAGCCCAGATAATCTTGCAAATGTAGCAATGGGCTGAGCAAAATAGAGTGAATTTGCAGTTGATTGGCAACGGCTTCTAACGGTGGACTTAAGACATCCTCAGGGGTTGAAAGTAAGACCTGATTGCCTGCGGTTAAGACTTGTTGATAGTAGTTGAGAAAGAGGGCATTGGCACTGATTAATGGCTCTGAATCAGCCATATCGGGGATTTGATTCAGGTAGTGGGCTTGAATCGTCCCCTGATTAACCTGGACAATTAAGCAATAATTTACCCCCAAAGCTTCTTGAAGCAGATCAACCGTGACCTGAAGCACTTCCGCAGTGACCATGGTTCCCCGCATAGCCTGTAAGATCCGGCTGATCAGCGCCTCCCGTTGGGCCTGTTGTTTAAGTTGCTCCTCCGCTTGCTTGCGCTGAGTGATGTCAGCAATGTAGCTGCGGATCAAGTCACTTTGAGAAATGTAGTGAACGGATTGCTCAAACACCTGCTGGTCAATTTGAACTTCCCGCATAAAAAAGTTTTCTATCCCAGCCTGCACAGAGGCAACCATTGACAGCAGGCCGTCTAGAATTGGATGCTCCAGCCCGACTTTTTGAATGTCAGGAAACTGACTTACCGCGGCTGGATTTTGGTAAGTCACTGTCCCCAGCAGATCAATCTCTAGAATCGGCGTTGGGGTCAGTTCTGGGAAAGAAGCCAGACGAACCAGGGCAGCTTCACTGATATTTTCTAACTCGGTGTAAGGCACCAGGGTTTGAAATGGATTACTGGTGTTGGGAAGAAAGTCAGAGGGATCAGCTGTTTTACTCAGCCGGGTGAATTCAGTGTCAGAAAGATTAGAGACGGCATAGTACTTCGCGGTTACATCACCCCCAAACACAATCACATCGCTATGTTTGAGATCGTAGGCATACTGACGGTGACCATTGATAATCAAACCATTGGTACTGCGTTTGCCCTGTAGATCGCCATCAATAATCCGAAACGAATAGGTGGCGGTTTCCGGCGCGGTGACCCGCAATAAAATCGCATGTTGCCGAGACACCAGCTTGGAGTGCAGCACGATTGAGTTGGTGGCATCTCGCCCAATTGAGTAGGTGGCAGCTTCTAAAAGCAGGCTCCGGCGACCTTGGGTATCTTCAATAACCAACAAATGCCGAACTTGCTGTCGTTCCTGGTCGATGTCACTCACAATGCTATTTGCTATAAACAATCCCCCCTTTAGTGTATTCTCCTGATTTCCAGGTGGGTAGTCCTGACCCAGGCTGAACGTAGAGAAAAGAATTTTTACAGGAAATCATTCCGCTCCAGGATCTGGCTGCAGCTTCGAGAACAAGCAGTTCCAGTCCCCAGGGGCACAGTCACTATTTCCGGTGGCGACTTCGAAGGTGAGATTACAGGCTTGAGGCTGCTCTAGGGCTTGCGCGCAGAGTTCAGCAATATCCTCGCGGCTGACCTGCCCCTTGAGGGTATCTCCCTGGGCAAAGACTAAAGCCTCTCCCCCAGACTCTTCTGTCAAGGCACAGGGTCTAATAATTGTGTAGGCAAGGCCACTGTTGCGCAGACTCTCCTCTGCCCGCAGCTTCCAGGTAAGAATGCCCCCTAACTGGTCATTCATTCTTACCGCCGGAGGCTCTGCCGCCAAGTCAAGATCTGATCGCCCTGGGCGAGTCACCCCGGCGGAACTAACCATGACAAACTGGGGCAACTGAGCTGCTCGATAGGCTTGAATAGATTTAATTTTTAGCTCAAAAGTCCCCGGCTGAAAATCGGGGTTGAGGTCGCCATCGTACTCAAACTTGCTTAGCATCAACTGAAAGGCCCGGATTTGACTCGCATCTAAGGAATCCTCTTTCACCGTCTTGGCTCGAAACACTGGGGTTAGCTCCGCAAAGGGAATCCGAACTGTGATCCAGCTATCAGCCACCGTATCAAAAGAATAGGCATAGGCGACCCCGTCCCACGTCGTCTGACTGCGAAGCATAAACTTGTAGCGCTGACCGTCCCCTTGCAGATGTAGTTCCACCCCATCAAAGGCCGCTAAATTGATGGCCGGTTCAAAGTTGCGGGTCCGCACCGAGGCAAAGCCGCCAGAGTTAGCGGTGGAAACCTGGCCTGAAAATAGGGCAACTGAGTTTGCTAAGCGAATATCACTCTGGCTGACGCCTCCCATGACAACATCATCCACTGCCCCCCAGGATTCCTTTAGATCCTGAGTTTGAGCCTGAAAGTCAAATAGGATCTGTTTCACTGCCGCAGCTGCTTGCAACTGCTCAGTCGCAGCCTCGATTAGATTCTTGACTCCTTGATATTCCACAGCCTCAGGGGTATCTCCCACCACTTCTGGCTGATAGAACTTGACCCCTTGATAGTACTTCTGTCGGTCTGGAGTATCCCCTTCCACCGGCTGCACCCGCACCCCCACGCAGGAGATCACGGCCTCGACGTTAGCGATCACCGCCGGGGTTAAGGTTTGGGGTTGGGTGATATCTGCTTGAATGTAGTCCCCCGGCTCCCCCAGGACTGCCTGGGCGCGATCAATCTCTCGCACCAGCGATCGCACTTGATAGCCCTGCTGACTCAAGCGTCGCACCACCCGTTTGCCAACTCCTCCTGTGGCCCCCGCAACTAAGATCACTCCCGTTCTTTGAGGATTCATCGATGCGGCTCCTGGGACTAATTGAGGGCCTGAGCTTAAACTTAGGTTGGGATCACGACGGCTGCCAAACGACTTCTGAAACCAATCAAACTTGCTCAGCCAGGGGACAGCGCCGAAGTAAGACAGCGTCTTTACAAATCTACCCAGATCCCATTTAGACTTTTGTGAACTCATTAATTTCCTCGAAGTTAGGAGCAGCGATCCTGGTGAGATTTAGCCAACCCTTGCTACTTTGTCTAAAAGTCTATAAATAAACCCTGCCCCCTGACTCTATCAATGGAGACGGTTTAATTCTTTAGGGTAAGCAACCCCGTATATTCAGCCTACCTTTAGCGTCTTTGCAGACTATGGAGAACTTTTCGCCCCAGCCCCTTCAGCTTTCTCAAGCCCACCTAAATCTACTCACAACCTGCCCCCGTAAATTTCAACATATTTATCTAGAACAGCTACATGCACCGCAGTCGTCCCAGCAACAAGCTCGGCAGACCCTGGGGGCTCGGTTTCATTGGCTGATGCAGCAGCAAGAACTTGGGCTTGCAGTCACAGGGTTTATTCAAGCTGATCCCGATCTCCAGCGTTGGTTTGCGGCCTTTGATCAGGCACCGCCGCAAATGCTAGTCGGAGAGCGGCACAGTGAATACCGACAGACCCTTGTCTGGCAGGATTATCTTTTGGTGAGTGTGTATGACCTGTTGATTTTAGGCCCTCATCAAGCCCAAATTCTAGACTGGAAAACCTATCCTCGGCCCCAGAACCCCAAATGGCTGCAGCAAAACTGGCAAACACGGCTTTATCCCTATCTGTTGGTTGAAGCTAGTGACTACGCTCCCGGTCAGGTGTCAATGACCTATTGGTTTGCCGAATCAAGCCAGAATGAGGGGCAATCCCAGAGTCTCACCTTTGCCTATAGTGACAGCCTCCATGAGCAAACTCGCCAGGATTTAACCCGGATTCTGAATCAGTTGACGAACTGGCTAAAAGCCTATGGCCAGGGCGAGCAATTTCCCCAGGTTGAGACGGCTGTCAATTGTCCTGATTGCAGCTTTGTGATTCGCTGTCAGCGACAGTTAGAACCATCGCCCCAGCCAGCAAAGGTTGCCTCTCTTCCAGAGATAGAGATGCCGCTTTAAACTTAAAGACTCCACACCCTAGGGGTATGGAGTCTAAGGACGCAAGTGTAAGCTTTAGAAATTCATTTCTGCTGCTTGGACTTTCTCAACTTGCTTCTTCTTCAAAACCAGCATGGTCTGGGAAAGCATCACTGCCGCAGTGAAGGCCAGCAGCCACTTAATCCGGGTCGGATTTTGCAGCACCACCTCAGTATCTGCCTGTCCAAAGCCCCCAATATTGGGGTTGTCGGTTAAGGGCTCACCCTCTTGCACCGGCTGTCCATCTGAAATGATCAGCCCAGGACCAGCGGGAATTGGATCGACGACAGACTGCCCATCCTCAGTTTGAATCGTGACTTCGTAGCCACCGGATTCGGCTTTGGCAATTCCAGCAATTGTGCCGGTTGCAGAGGCAGTAAACACATTGTTGTTGCTCTTTTCGCCCGTGGGATAAACTTGACCGCGACCGCGATTGCCGCCTAAATGAACCGCATACTTACCAAAACGAAGGTTCTTATCGGTCTTAGGGTCCGGGGCCAAGACCGGGAAGACAATTTCTCGATATTGCTCTCCTGGCAAGGGACCCACGACAATAATATTCTCTTTATCTTGGCTGTAGGGCTGGAAGGAAATGCCCCCCACCTTTTCTTGCATCTCCTCAGGAATTCGCTCTGGAGGCGCAATCTTAAAGCCCTGGGGCAGCATCAAAACGGCACCAACATTCATCGGTCCTTTTTCGCCGTTTGCCAGCACCTGTTTGACGTTGGTGTCGTAGGGAATTTTAACCACTGCTTCAAAGACACTATCTGGTAGAACCGATTGCGGCACTTCTACCTCGCTGGGCTTAGCTCCCAGATGGCAGTTGGCACAGACAATCCTACCCGTGGGTTCTCGGGGGTTCTCGTAGGCCTGCTGGGCGTAAAAAGGATAAGCCGAGGCAGTGGGAGCAAAAACCAGGTTGCCAGCCAGGCACAGGACTAGAACGACAAAGATCGAAAAAGCTTTATGGATCAATGCCGCAAAAAGACGTTTCTTCATGGGAATTTAAAGTGCAAAGTCAGGACAGCAGGATTGAGTCAAGTATATTAAAGGCTTAGGAAACGGCTCCCTTAGACCCACCAGGGGTCTTTTCCGGTCCGAAAGTCAGTTTCAGTCCAGGGGGTAAACTCAACTTTGTCTTCGACCGTATCAGCATGGACAAGGGCTAGCGATCGCGGGGCCGGTCCCCGGATTACCTTGCCTTCGTCGTTGTACTGAGACCCATGACAGGGACACATAAACTTGTTTTCGCCGGCATTCCAAGGGACAACGCAGCCCAGATGGGTGCAGACCGCATTTAAGCCATATCCAGCAATGGTTTGATCTTCCTTGATCACAATATAGGTGGGATCACCCTTTAACCCTTGGGCTAAGGTGCGATCGCCAGCACCGTGCTTGGCTAGAAAATCACTGACAACAATGTCATTGCCCAGGGCATCTTTGGCATTGACGCCACTCCCACTTCCCCCGGCTGAGGGTGGAATAAAATATCTAACCACAGGATACAACCCACCCAGGACTGTCCCGGTTACTGTTCCCCAGGTCAGGAGGTTCATAAACTGTCGACGACCCATATCGGGCACGTCTGGAGATCCAGAAACTTGAGCCATAGTTTGGTTTACGCTGAAATTACGGATGGACGTAATGCATGACCTTAGGCAGGCTCTAGGACCAAAAACGTGATGAATCCTAGCGAGATAGGGCTACTACCGATACAGTCATTACATTTCTTGACATTATTATCATATCTGAGGGATTGAGCATCAGTTTGATACGAAATGTAAATAAAGTGGATGCGACGTCATGACTGGACAGGAACTACATCAGCTTTTACTCGACAAGTGGGGCCGCTCCTACGATGTTCAGCTGCGGCGCTCCCAGGGCAAAATTTTTGTGCAAGTGATGTGGAAGTACCTGGAGCAAGCTTCCTTTCCCCTGAGTGCGGCTGAGTATCTGACTCACCTGGAAACAATCGCAGGCTATCTGCAAGCCTGGGGATGCAGCCCTCAGGTTGCTGATTATATTCAGCAAACCCGCGATCTCCCTCGCCTCGGAAAAGCCGTCAGCATTCCAGTTGAGCTGGGGGAGCGTGCCTCCGAGTGGATTCTAGAAATTTAGCGGCCCAATAAGACCACTAACCCGGTTCCACCCAGATAAAGCCCGATCACTGCCCCGGCCAAGAGACTTTGGGTCAATGGATCAGTAGAAGGGGTAAGCACTGCCCCCAAAACCGCAGCCCCAAGCACTACCGAGCGCCAGCCGGAGAGCATTTGCTTGCCAGAAACAATCCCCAATAGCCCTAAGAGGATCTGAATCACTGGAATCTGAAACGCCAGCCCGGTACTAAACAGGAGCAGCAGCACAAACTCAAAATAGCGATCAATCGACCAGGATTGCTCGACTACGTCCCCCCCATAGTTAATAAAAAAGTTTAGGGCTGCCGGAATCAAGGCGGAATAGGCAAATACCAGCCCGACGGCAAACAAAATGCTCGACCCCAAGACAATCGGCCCGATAAACCGGCGCTCCCGCCGCGTCAGCCCCGGCACCACAAACTGAATGATCTGGTACAGCACAAAGGGACTGGCCACCAATAGGCCACTGTAGCCTGCCACCTTGATAGAAACAAAGAAATACTCCCCTGGGGCCAGCTGCAAAAACTTTACCCCCTGGGCCGGGGTTTCCAGAAGTTTGACAATCGGATTAACCGCTGCAAAGCAGCCAATGATCCCGATGAGCACCGCAATCAAGGCATAGAAGATCCGCCGCCGCAGCTCTTCTAAGTGATCAAATAGGGACATCTCCACGTCATCAGGCAGATCCTGATCTGGATCAAAGGATTCTGCCGCTTCGACCTGATCGGTTTCCAGAGTTGAAGTCTCTAAGTCTGAGGAAGGGGGCATGACTATCAGATTCTATCGACCCTTCTATTTTGACCCTTCTATGCTTGGCAAGGAAAGCCCTGTAGTAGAACTAGCTATCTCAAATACCAAATCCAGGGTTTTGTTTCTTGCCCCTGCTCAGGCTGCCTAAGAGCCCGAATTGAGGAATTTTAAGGATCTCCTAATCAGAAGTGAGGCAAAGTTAATGCTTAAGTTCCGGCTCCCCTGGCAGGATCTGAGAAATCAGTTGAAGTTGCTCTGGGGTCAAGCCCTCACTTGCCTGCTGTACCCTTTCAGAATCCACCCCAGCTCTGAGCAGATGGTCCTTGAATTGCTGTAGCAGTTGGGTCTCCATAGGAGCTATTCCTCAATTTCAGCAAGTTACCTGCCATTTATAGCCTTGATTATCCAGGGTGTCTAGGGGCTGCCATCAGCATTTAAGCTCATTGCTAATTTGGGATTCTATCTCAGCAGTTATCCTGCAGAAAATAAGTTGTGAATTTCCCTTTGTTTTAACAACTGGCCTTTAGTAACGCTGAGAAGCTCTGGCTTTAGAGAATTTACGAACATAAAATGAAAAAAGGTGGCCAAAGTCTCCTAGATAATTTTCGATGACGTTAGGTTTGCTAGGGTGCTCACCAAACCCTTCAGCGGGGCAAATTCGCTACTCTAAACAAAGGTCTTTTATTTAAGTCACCTATGACAACCGCCAGCTCCCTCTTAGAGACCCAAACCCGAGATCGCTTTGCAATTACCTTTGCCCCGCTGTCACTAGCCGAAGTTTATGCCTTGGCCGAGGACCCAGGCAATGGGGCGATTGTGGTCATGAGTGGAACGGTGCGCAATCAAACTGAGGGTCGAGCGGTCGTGGCCCTAGAGTATCAAGCCTACGAGCCCATGGCCTTAAAAGTATTTGCTGAAATTGCCGCTCAAATTTGCGATCGCTGGTCAGCAGTGAACCGGGTTGTCATTCACCACCGCACGGGACGCCTAGAGATTGGAGAAACCAGCGTCCTCGTCGCTGTGGGTTGCCCCCACCGTTCGGAAGCCTTTGAGGCTTGTGGCTACGCCATCGATACCCTAAAGCATCAAGCCCCTATTTGGAAAAAAGAACATTGGGCTGACGGGGCAAGCTCCTGGGTAAGTATTAGCACCTGCCAAACCTGATCCCTTTTACTCCATCTACTAATTGGCCGGAGGCTGATCGCCCCATTGGATAACTTCAGTTTTAACCGCTACTTTTCCGTCCTTTATAAACCCCAGTTGTTCCGCTGCTGCCCGTGATACATCAATAATTGGGGCATCTGGACCCGTTGCAGCACCTCGGTCAATCACCCTTACCTCGGCAGAGCGCTGATTTTCTAAATTGGTGACCTGGACCATTGTCCCTGGGGGATAGGAGGGGTGGGCGGCGACTAGCTGGTTTTGGTCATAGACCTCGCCGCTGGCAGTCTTTTCTCCTTGCAAATCTTTACTAATAAAAGCAGCCGTGCCGGTTCGGGTTTCTTTGACCTCCTGGGAGGTCTCTTCTGTTGACTGAGACCCTTGCTTCTGGGGCTGGGTGATGCTGGAACAGCTAGTTAAGGGGAGAGTAACAGCCGCAAATATGCTGCTGACGATAAGTATTTGCAGGGGCAAAGCAGGTTGTTTGATATTAGATAAAAGCATAGAAAGAATCTTAGATAAGAAAAAACATAGAAAGAAAAAGTATAGAGAGATACTACCTTTTTCTGACTGAGGGAATATCAACCCAGGGATGAATGTCTTTATGAGCAGCAAAGAATAAACTTCCGCGGCTGCAAGTGACCTTAAAACCTAGCAATAAGGTTAAGCGGAGCGCAAGATTCCTATCTTGGCGGCAAGCTATAGGGCATTACGGTGTTTTTCCCTAGAACTCTACTTACAAGGTTTGACACCGGAAATACGCCCCCAAGAGATTGAATAATTTTTATCCAAAAAGCCGATGGCGGGATTTGAACTCGCGACCGCTCGATTACGAATCGAGTGCTCTACCACTGAGCTACATCGGCATCAGCAAAGCGAATAACCAGTATATCAGGC
>JBGTDP010000335.1:0-3028 GCA_041748255.1 Thermosynechococcaceae cyanobacterium
GGAGACTGGTAATGATCCGCCTGCTTGTCAATGCGCTTGAGTTTGTTTTGAATACGCTTTATCGCGATCGCCTGTACCCGCGATTTTATGTCCTGGAAACCGTGGCCCGGATGCCCTACTTTGCCTACACCTCTGTCTTGCACCTCTACGAGACCTTTGGCTGGTGGCGCAAGGCCGATTGGCTCAAGGTTCACTTTGCCCAATCCTGGAATGAACTGCATCACCTGCTGACCATGGAGTCCCTGGGCGGGGATCGGTTCTGGATTGACCGCTTTGTCGCCCATGTCGGGGCCTTTATCTATTACTGGATCTTGGTTTTTGTTTATATGTCCTCCCCCCAAGCAGCCTACCGCTTTACCCAATTAGTCGAAGAACATGCCTTTCACACCTACGACACCTTTCTCAAACAGTATCAGGATGATCTGCAAGCTCAGCCTGCGCCCCAGGTAGCGGTTGACTACTACCACAACGGCGATCTTTATATGTTTGATGAATTTCAAACCTCTTTGCAGGAACGGCGTCCAGCGATTGAAACCCTCTACGATGTTTTTGTGGCGATTCGGGATGATGAGCTAGAGCATGTCAAAACCATGGTCGCCTGCCAGCAGCCTGATGCCCAGACCACGTTTCGCAGCCCCCACAGCCTGGATGCAAAACCCCTGCCGGAGGCAACCCTGCAAGCAATTGAGAAGGCGACCAGCAACCTTCGCCAAGAGGCTGAGCAAGAACCTGTGCAGATGTCCTAGTAAACAGTCGCCGGGCTAGCCAGAAACTCGCGCATATATTGATTCACCAGTTCAGGTTGCTCCTGTTGAACCCAGTGACTGCAGTTGGGAAGGTAATGAATTCGAAAATCCCGGACGTAGGCTTCGGTGCCGTAGGTGAGTTCCTTGCCCAAGGCCGTATCCTCCTCCCCCCAGATCATCAGGGTTGGCACCTCCAGGACACCCCACTCCCGATTCAAGCCACTGGGGAACAAACTGCGGTAATAGTTGACCATCGCCGTCAGGGCTCCCCGCTGGGCAGCGGCATTTTTATAGGCCTCAATGTCTGCCTGGGTAAAGGCATTCTTATTCACGGCCATTTCTTGAAAAGCAGTGGCGATCAGCCGGTAATCAGACCACTGTAAAAGCGCCTCTGGCAGCCAGGGAAGTTGAAACAAGAAAATATACCAACTGCGCAATAACTGCTGTGGGGTCCGCAACCCCTGGCTGAATTTCGCTGGATGGGGCAGGTTCATAACAATCAACCGCTCAACCATGGCTGGGTGAGCATAGGCAAAATTCCAGGCGATCGCGCCACCCCAATCATGACCGACCACCACACAGCGATCGTAGCCCAGCTCCTGAATCACTCCCTCAACATCGGTAATCAGCTCCTCCATGGTGTAAGCTGCCGGGTCCTGGGGCTTATCACTCAAGTTGTAGCCCCGCAAATCCAGGGCCACCACCTTATAATCCTTGGCAAATTCCGGGATTTGGTGCCGCCAGGAGTACCAAAATTCAGGAAACCCGTGCAGCATCAACATCAGCGGCCCTTCCCCTTGGGTCACATAGTGGAGTTTAATCCCATCGCTGACAATATATTCCTGCTTCCAAGGCCCCTCAAGCACAGACATAGGAGAATCTCCGTGGCAATTCTATTGATATCCTAACTGCGAAGGCTTCAGACCGTGAGCAGCCTTGCGACAGGTCTAGGGGTTCTTAATCTTTGCTTAGTCTCACTTTAAGCTCGGCTTTGTAAGGTTGACTGAAGTTTAGCTTCAGGACTTAAATCCATGGCCCCTCCTTTTTACCGGGCAATTCAGGGCAAATTTGTGATTATTGGTAAGCAGCCCGATGGTGACTCAGTCCGCTTTATCCCCGATCGCCGCAATGCCTTTCGAGGGTTGTCCCGGGATGACCGCATCCGCCCCTCCCGCACCGATGGCAGTGTGCAGCTTCGATTTGAGGCAGTGGATGCCCCAGAACTTCACTACGGTCGCTATGCCCAACCTCTAGGCGACCTGTCCCGCGATCGCCTGCTGGAGTGGATGGGCTTTGAAAAAGTTGAGTACGTTAACCGAAATGAAAAGCAAGTCAAATCTTCTCAGCCCAAATCTGTGCCAGGGGTAATTTTAACCCAGGCCGCCGAAACCAACGGGCGCCCAATTTCCTATGTGCTGCTGGCGGCGGCCGCCAAGTCCCTGGAGGATGGGGATTGGGTGCAAGTTGACAAAGACCTATTGATCCAAACTCTTAACCACCAACTGCTGGCCGAAGGTTTGGCCTACTACACGGTTTACACGTCAACGCCCCAAGAGCATCGAGACCTACTCCGGCAGGTGGCAGCGACGGCCAGGGACAAAGCTCTAGGGGTCTGGGAGTTAGACACCTCAGAAAATTTTGTCCTCAACGACCAAGGCTCAATTGGGCCAGAAGGACAGCTAATTTTACCCAAACTATTTCGCCGTTGCACCGAATATCTCAAGGACACCACCCCGAACCAAGAGGCCGATAGGGCATTTCGCAGCCCCTTGAAGCATTGGCTACTCGACCATCCCCGCGAGAATGATCAAGTCTTGCTGCTGGATTCGGTTGAAGCCATGCCCTCTGTGGAAGTCCAACTCAGTGACCTGATCCGGCAGAGCAACCGCAACATTTTCTTTCAACCGG
This sequence comes from Thermosynechococcaceae cyanobacterium, assembly GCA_041748255.1. Lineage (GTDB taxonomy): Bacteria > Cyanobacteriota > Cyanobacteriia > Thermosynechococcales > Thermosynechococcaceae > JBGTDP01. The sequence goes on from JBGTDP010000335.1 coordinate 2,655, forward strand.
ATCTGTTGGATCTTGTGTTTGTCGAGAAGTAGAAACTCTTATGAATATCTATGGCTAATCCGCTAATTACCGTAGGGCAGCGGATAGGGTTTGAGCAGGGTCTGAGCTTGATAGACGATAAAAGTCTGCACCTCTATACCCCCCCGACGAATCGGAATCTCTCCCAGCTTGGTCAAGGACTGAAAGTAGCTGCCATACTTTTGCTGAACCGTTTGGCGCTCTTGGGATTGAAACAACTTTGAGGAGATATATAGAGCATCCTGGCCCAGCCATGCTTTGGAATTAAACCAAAAAGCAAACCCCCTGGGATCTTGGTCAAAGCAGGCAATATTTTGCTCCCCCAAGGGAGCGATCGCCATGGCAATTTGCCCGCC
>JBGTDP010000336.1:0-3413 GCA_041748255.1 Thermosynechococcaceae cyanobacterium
GCCAAGCCCGTAATCCCCGGCTTTACCTTATGACGCAGCATGTAGCCACTAATGAGTCTGCGGTATTGCTCGTTATGGGCCACAGCATGGGGTCGAGGACCGACAATACTCATGCGTCCCTGCAGGACGTTGATGAACTGAGGCAACTCATCCAAAGAGGTTTTTCGTAAGAAGGCCCCAAAAGGCGTGATCCTGGAGTCATTACGCTTTGCCTGGACGACCACATCTCCATCTTCAGCCACTTTCATCGAGCGAAACTTGTAGACAATAATCTCTCGGCCATTCATGCCGTAGCGGCGCTGTTTAAACAAAACCGGGCCAGGAGAAGAGCATTTGATCCCAATCGCGATCAGTACCAACAACGGGGCCAAGAAAATCAGGGCCAAACCGGCGACAAGAATATCGACCAAGCGCTTCATAGCATACTGAAGATTAGAAAAAGGGATTTCCCAAACCGCAACCAAAGGAAACCCATTGATTTCATAGGTTCTTGCCTGCATCAAGCTAAACATCAAGATATTTGGGGCAAAATAAACGCAGGCAGTTGTATCTTGAAGGTCCTTCAGCAAGTCACCAATAATCTGCTCGTCTCGCGTCGGTAGGGCAATATAGACCACATCAATTGAATGTTTGCGAACATAGTCAGTTAGGGTTGCTAGAGAGCCAAGCAGGGGCTGTTTTAGCGGCTCAGAATTTTCCGGTGACTGGTCATCAAAGTAGCCCTTTAACTCAATTCCTAGATAGGGAGAGTGGTGAATATGTTCTGCCAGGTGCCGTCCAACCTGGGTAGCTCCGGCGATCACTGCTCTACGGTGGTTACGTCCAGAGGCCCGCATAGAACGCAAAATCAACCAGATCCCTTGATGAACCAGGTACAGGGCAAAAGGAACCAGTGCCGCCCATGTTAGAACAACCCCCCGGGAGAATACTGAAGAAGTTTTAGTGCCGTAACCTAAAAACAATAAGACGACCAGCACCAGCCCCCAGCCCAGAAAAATGCGCTGCATTACGGCTTGTAAAGTGGTGCTACGGTAGGAGCGATAAAGGCCAGTTATCTTAAAAACAGACAGAACCAACAGAAACGTCAGGGTTGCTAAGACAATATAGGGGGTTGTAAAATCAACGTTTTGCAAGTCACTGAGCAACACTAACAAACCAACAGTGATCACAGGGTCTAACAACCGCTGGAAAATCATGATGGTTGAGGCATTACCTCTGAGCAATCCGTGGCTGTTATAGAGCATTGACCACTCAACTAATACTTGCTATCTGGCTACAGTAGATATAGCCCATTGTGACAGGAGAAAGTGTGTTCTAGATCGCTCAGCTCAACGAAGAAATATTGAGATTTTCTGCAACGCCCTCTAGCGCCTGCGGCTGAGTTGAACAGCATCTTCACTCCCATTTAAGAGAGTCCAAATGGTAGCAGCGTTACCTTTTTTAACCCTTGGATCTCAATTAACCTGATTTTAATGCTATTGTCAACAACTGGTCATAGGTCCATTGGCAGATTAAGACCTATGAGTAGAGGCAGACGTAACTTTTTTAACTTGGATAGGTAGAACTGAGAGATTAAATGGTAGAGAAAACCCTAAACCAAGCGTGGGAACTAGAGCAGGCCCTAAGAGCCTATTTGTTAGATGCTGAAGGTGACTTAGCAGAGGCATTAGAAACCTACGTCGCTGATCAGCTCAGGACTCAAGCTTATCCCCTAAGTCAAAGAAATCTGCTGGTTGATATTTTTGCGATCGCCGCTAGGGTTAACAATCGAACCCCGCTGGAATGGTTTCTAGAAGATCAAACAAGCTTATCTGCGGGTGATCGCCAGCTCATCAGCCAATGGCATCAAGGGTTTGCTGGTTTATTTACCGTGACCCAGGTGCTTCCAGAGGGGTTTGAGGGAATGAATTGGCTGACTGCCAAGCCCTACACGGTTAGGTCCAGCCAAGCTCTATCCCCCCAGGAAGTTGAGCGGATTCAAATAGGGGAGATTATCTCCAGTCACATTGTCCCGATCAGTGATGCCGACTGGATGCTCTATGGCCCTTATACATTCATGGGCAAGTTAGGGAAACCCAAGCTAGCTGTAGCGATCGGAAACTTCAAGCAACACCATCGAGATCATCTCTATGGCGATGCCCCAGACCTGTTAGAGCAAGCTTGGCAATCCGTTGAGCAGTATCACCAGGACTTTCTAGAATTCTTTGAGAGCGATGAAGTCACCCTGCCAGGATACCAGCTCAGCCAAAAGTTGACTCAGTTTCAAGAAAAAGTAGCGCAACGTCGTTTGGCAGAAACCGGAATCGACAGCTCGAAATCTCTCTCAGAAATGGCCCAAGAAGCAGGGGTTGAGCAGGTAGAACTTGAAGCCGCAGCCGCAGAGGCAGGCGTAGATGCTCAAGACGCCTCTAAAATCCTTAACAACAAGATCACCAGCAAAATGGTGATGCCGAAAGTTGAGCTGCCTGAGTCTTTAAAGAAAGCTGAACAGGTGACGATCTTAAGCGATCCTCGTTGGGGGCAGATGTTTCTGCCTACCTATGATCGGCTCAAGAATGTAGTGGCGACTGCCGATCCTGAGGCCCTACAAGAATCTCATACCTTCATTCGCCAAAGTTTAGCAGACCCAACTCTAAATCGGTTTGTCTGGCAGCGACTAGCGCACCAGTATCCCACTCAACTTGAAAAGTCCTTGCAAATTGCCCTGGAGTGCCCAAATTTCAAGCTAGCTCGCGATTTTGAGCCGTTGCTAAAAGAATTCAATAAACCTGCTGAGCCAGAACTACCGGAAATTGCCAGTGTCCCGCTTCATTTAGATAAGCTGTTTCAAGAAGCCCTAGCAGAGGTCAGCAAGCCTAAATCTAAGGGCAAGTCTAAAAAGAAAGCCTTGGGGTTCCAAAAATAAACCCTTAGACACCGATTGATTTCAGATGATCTCGAGGATCAAAACTGCGTTGAGCCTGAATTTTTTCGTAGAGATCCCGCTCTGTTGGGGTTGGATTCTGGGGTGGAACAATTTGAATCTTTGCCATTAGATCCCCCCGCCCTCCTTTGGCCAGCGGCCAGCCTTTTCCCCGCAGCCGCAGGGATTGTCCTGATTTAATTCCAGCCGGAATGTTCATTCTCACAGCACCACTAGGGGTTGGGACTTCAACCTGAGCGCCTAAAACCGCTTCATCTGGGGCAATAGGCAACTCACAAACCAAACGATTGCCTTCAAACCGAAAGAATGCGTGGGGTTGCATCTCAACTTTTAAATACAAATCTCCCCGCTGCTGATTCAGAGGACTTAGCTGACCTTTGCCCTTAAGCCGAATTTTGCTACCTGGCTTAGCCCCTGGCGGAATCCGAACGGTAATAGTCTCAGCCCCTAACCCTAATTGTTTTTGCACCCCATGAAATGCTTCAGAAAA
>JBGTDP010000337.1:0-5667 GCA_041748255.1 Thermosynechococcaceae cyanobacterium
AATCCCAGCCATCCGCAGCGGGTCACCCTGCTGATGCCGCTGAACTTTACCCCGAGCAATACAATTGCGGTACTCGCCGGAGGAATGCCGGAGGCGAAATTCTGGATTAAATTCAATATTGTGGTCTAAATGCGCCTGGACAGCCTGCTTAACTTGTGATTGATCCTCAGGATGCACTAAGGCTAGAAAGGCTTGCTGAGTGCCGTCAAAATCAGACTGGTCTAAGCCGGTAATCTCAAACAGGCGATCGTTCCAGTAAAGCTGGTCATTAACAATGTCCCAATCCCAGATGCCATCACCGGAGCCTTCTAAAACCAGTCGATATCGCTGTTCACTTTCTCGGAGTTTCTGATTGGCTTGCTGGGCCTCAACCTCTGCCCGGTGCAGGCGCACAACATTGCGAATAATCTGGGAGAGATTACCATTGGTCACCTGGTCTTTGAGCAAATAATCAGAGGCCCCTGCCTTCATGACCTGGACAGCAGTTTGCTCATCCCCCTGGCCAGTCAAGATCACCAAGGGAGACTGGACATTGGCGCGGCGGGCGGCTCGAACCAGGGAAAGCCCATTGCCATCGGGCAACAAAAAGTCAATAAAAATGCAATCAAATTCTTGGTCTTGGAGGGTGGCGATCGCAGCTGTACAAGTACTAACCTCGGCCAGTTCCACCTGAAAATCAGCAGCTTTAAGCGCTCGTCGCACGGCCATGCGATCTACTTCGTCATCGTCAACGACCAGTATCTTGAGCGTTTCTTCCATAAAGATTGATTTTAGGGCATCTCACTCAGGGTCCAGTATTGGTTAAGGGTTGAGATGGCATCGACAAATTTTGACAAGGTTACCGGCTTCAAGACATACCCAGCGACATTGAGATTATAGGCTTTTACCTTATCGCTGTCTTCATCAGATGTCGTCAGTACAATGACAGGGATTGCCTTTAAGTCTTCATCGGCCCTCAACTCCCGCAGGAACTCAATCCCGCCCATCTTGGGCATATTGAGGTCTAGTAAGATCAGCCGGCGCTGGGTTGGGACCACCGGCGTCGCCCCATTGCCCCGCAGCATCTTTAGCGCCTCTAGCCCATTGGCAGCGACAAAAAGCGGATTGGCGAGATTATTTTTCTTGAATGCCCGCTGGACATTCATCACATCGACCTCATCGTCATCGACGAGCAGAAGATTGATCATTTTTGCTTCTATAGGGTGAACTTTGGGCTTGAGATGGCTGGGGCCATTGAAAATAAAAGCAAGTTCCCTGGCCTGCTTGAGAATTAATCCAAATCTTTCCGCCCTGGCTCTCAACAATCTTACGCACCAGAGACAAGCCAATTCCAGTGCTTTCGGTTTTATCGCGAGCTTCTAGGGTCTGAAAAATCACGAATACCTTATTGTGATATTCAGGGGCAATCCCTGGACCATCATCGGCAACGGCAAATTGATAAAATTCTGCCTGTTCTTGCACCGAGATCCGAATCTGGCCAGGGGGATCTTCAGGTTGGCGGTGGTGGTGTTTGATCCCATTGTTGATTAGATTGGCAAATACCTGCCGCAGCGGTAGCTGCTCAGTTTTTAGGGTTGGCATTCCAGGGCCGATCTTAATGATAAAACCAGGACCGGGAGCTAAGGAATCCACAATGTCCCGCAATAGGGCTGCCACATCCACAACCTGCAGCTCCCCCTCAATTCGACCCACCCGGGAGTACTGCAGCAAACCAGTAATCAAAGCCTCCATTCGGTGTACCCGTCCCCGCAGCAATTCCATCTGCCGCTGGGTATCGGGAGTGAGCTTTTCACTCAAGTCTTCTTTGAGCCACTCAGAGAGATTGGCGATCGCCCGCAGTGGCGCTTTTAGGTCGTGGGAGACGACGTAGGCAAACTGATCTAATTCTTGATTGCGCTTTCTTAAAATCCGGGCAGTTTGGGCCAGGGCTCTACTGGTGTAAGCCTGCTCCTCTGCTTGCAGGCGCAGGGTCTCTTCTGTTTGCTTCTGCTGGGTGACATCCCGGAGGACAGCGGTAAAGACACGATGATGGTCAAGCTTCATTTCACTGACGGCAACTTCAACCGGGAAGGTGTTGCCGGTGTGGTGGCGGCCAACAAGTTCCTGGGTCTGGGGCTGCTGACGATTTTTGCCCAACAATAACTCCAGCAGATCCTGGGTATCCCCCACTTTATAAGCCAGCAGTTGCCTCAAACTACGGCCAACAATCTCCGCCGCTGAGTAACCAAAGATAGCCTGGGCCGCAGGATTCATCGACTCAATAATGCCATCCCGGTTAAAGGTAATAATCCCATCCACTACATTGTCAACAATCGCCTGCAGCCGGGATTTACTTTCTTTTAGCTGTGCTTGTTGGGTGTTTAGTTCCCGGTCCAACCTGTCAAACAAATACTTCGCAAATAGGGCGGCGATGATACCAATTCCAGCAGCGGAAACTAACACAATCAACGTCAAGGCTTTTTGCTGGGCCAGCCGTTTTTGCCGCCCTGCCAGTAACTGCTTTTCCGCAACAATAAACGCATCAGTCTGGCGACGAAGTTGATCCATCACGGTTTTACCCTGGCTCAACAGCGGTCTCAGGTCAGGCGAAATCACCTGGGGGTCTTGCCCAGCCACGGCGTCAAGATTATTTTGCAACACCTGCATTTTTTGGCGAGTTAGGGATTGGATTACTTGCAGGCGTTGCCGCTGTTGTCCGTCTTTGACCAATTGGTTGAGCCGCGCAAAGGAGCCAGGCAGCTTAGAAACTGCTGCTTGATAGGACTCTAGATAGTCTGGCTCCTGGGTCAGATCGTATCCACGGACGCCGGTTTCAGCATCGATAACGGTTTTGGTCAATAAATTTATTTCTTCTAAGACTCGCTCAGCATGGTTGACCGGGTTCTGGGCGGCTGAAATCCCTCGCTGTAAAACAATAGAGGTCACCAAGGCGATCAGCAGCGAAACCACTGGAATCCCAATGATCACCGTACCCCGTTGCTGCACTGATAAGCGTGACCAAAACCGCCAGAGGTTGCTTGTCAGGGGATCTGCCACGGCTAAATTTGTCTCCCTTGAATCATGGATCTGCCTTTGAGCGGATGAGTTGACTACAACCTTTCAAGGATGATTCAGAGATTCTTTTTCAAAGATCATTCCTTGAGGTATATTTCCCTGCGCATGCTGACTGGAATCCAGGTTAAAGTCAGCTAATCGTTTCCTGTTGAATGGGTCCGGTGAACATCCGGCTCACAGTTGAGTTACGGTCCTCTATCTAATTTAAAGCCCTTTGACCATGGAATTTATCCTGCACTTTCTTCAAGAAGAGCCAATTGTCTCCTTTGCCCTGCTCTTGGCAGTGATTTTGGTGGTGCCAATTGTGTTCGAGCGGCTGCAATTGCCAGGACTGATTGGACTCTTGTTAGCGGGGGTGGTGTTGGGGCCGAACGGGCTGAAGCTGCTTCATAATGAAGCCGAGACGATGAAACTGCTCTCAGATATTGGGTTGCTTTACCTGATGTTTGTGGCCGGATTAGAAATTGACCTAGAGCAGTTTAACAAAGTTAAATTTCGCTCCCTTGGCTTTGGGGGCATGACTTTTTTGCTGCCGTTGATCATGGGCACGGTGGTCGGTCGTGGGTTTGGCTTTGAGTGGAATGCGGCGATTCTGATTGGGTCTTTATTTGCCTCCCATACGCTGCTAGCCTATCCGATTGTCAGTCGCCTGGGGGTGGTCAACAACGAAGCTGTCACGGTGACGATCGGGGCAACAATCTTTACCGATATCGGGGCCCTGCTGGTCTTGGCTGTTTGTGTGGCTATCAATGCCGGAGACTTTACCCCGTTGAAGCTAGCCACCTTGCTTGGGTCTCTGGTGATCTATTCCGGGGTGGTGTTGTTTGGCTTCGATCGGGTCGGGCGAGAATTTTTTCGCCGCACAGGGGAGGATCAAGGCAACCAGTTTTTATTTGTGCTGTTGGCAATTTTCCTGGCGGCCCTGGGGGCAGAACTGATTGGGATTGAAAAAATTGTCGGGGCTTTCTTAGCCGGGTTGGCGGTTAATGATGCCGTGGGCGAGGGTCCAGTCAAAGAAAAAGTTGTGTTTGTGGGCAGTGTGCTGTTTATTCCAATTTTCTTTGTCAACCTGGGACTGCTAATTGACATTCCAGCTTTTATTCAAAGTTTGTCTTCAATCTGGTTAACCCTGGCGATCGTGGTGGGGCTAATTGCCAGTAAGTTTGCGGCGGCCTTTGGCGCCAAGCTACTTTACCGTTATAGCTGGCGCCAGGCCCTGACGATGTGGTCAATGTCAATCCCGCAGGTGGGGGCAACCCTGGCTGCCGCTCTGGTCGGCTACCGGGCCCAAATTCTCTCTGAGGATGTCTTAAACAGTGTAATTGTCTTGATGCTGGTGACGGCGACCCTGGGGCCGTTGATCACTACCCGCACCGCCGGGGGGCTGGCCGAATCAGAGGCCGAGACAGATTTCGCCGCGCCCACACCTCTAAGTTGGAAACCAACCTTAACTGAGGATCGCTCCTTGACGGTGATGGTCCCAGTCTATAACCCCCAAACCGAGCAGAATTTAATTCACCTGGCAGCCCTGTTAGCCAAGCATGAATCCGGGCAAATCGTCCCCCTGGCGATTACTCTGGTGCGAGGAGAGATGGACTCTTCCCGCCTAGGAGCAGCCCTACAGCAAAGTCAGCGCCTGGTCCACAGAGCCACTGAATTGAGCCAGAAATTTAATGTGGAGGCAAACCCCTTGCTGCGGATTGACGATAGTGTTTCCCAGGGGATCGCCCGTGCCAGCCGCGAACAAGACGCTAGCTTGATTGTCATGGGCTGGAGTAAAAGAATGGGGTTTCAGGCCCAGTTGTTTGGGAGTTTGATTGATGAGGTGTTGTGGGCCTCCCACTGCCCAGTGGCTGTTACCCGCTTGCTAGAGTCTCCCACTAATATCCGCCGCATCCTGGTACCGGTAGATAATTTGTCTGACCAGGCAGCCCGCAAGGTGCGGTTTGCCCAAATTCTGGCCGAGGCCAATCAAGCCCAGGTGACAATTCTAAATGTTTGTGGCCGTCGCACCCCCACTCGTCGCCAAGCTTGGATGCAGTCTCAACTCTCCCTGCTGGTTTCAAAATGGATGCCTGAGAGCGACTTTGAGGTTCAAGTTCGACCAGACGATAATGTGGTGCGGGCAATTTTGCGCGAATCTAAACAAGCTGATTTAGTCGTGTTGCGATCGCGACGGCACCAAACTGCGGGAGGATTAAGAATTAGTGATGTGACCAGCCAGGTGGTCAGGCAACTGACCTGCTCGGTGGTCATGCTAGGAGAACCCCACCGGGCTTGATCAGGCTTTTATGACCTTTGATCAAGCAAGTGATCAAAAACTTAAAGCCTTTGCTCCCTATGGAAAATATTTTTCAGCTCCTGCAAGAGGAACCGATTATTGCCTTTGCGATTCTCTTGGCGGTGATCTTGACGGTGCCGATTTTGTTTGAGCGGCTGGGATTGCCAGGGTTGGTGGGACTGTTAATTGCCGGGGTCATTTTTGGTCCCCATGGGCTAAAGCTGCTCCAGAGCGAGTCTGAGACGATGAAACTGCTCTCAGATACGGGGCTACTGTATCTGATGTTTGTGGCTGGGTTAGAAATTGACCTGGAGCAGTTTAACAAAGTTAAA